>JAUXHF010000024.1 GCA_030621685.1 Spirochaetota bacterium | reverse complement strand
TATAGATTACGACTTTAAAAAATACGGCAATTCTGCCGAGCGCCGCCGCCTCCTCAAAAAATGGGACGATGAGGTGAAATCCTTAGCACTATAAGTTTCTTAAGATGCTTTTTAATGCTGTAGCTTGATTCTTCTTCGCTAGCGAATATATCCAGAAAATATATCGAGCGAATATATCTTAGCTAACGAGTATATCGAGCGAATATATATATATCTTAGCTTATGACAAGAACTACGCTATGCTGGCTTCTTGTAGGCTGGGCAGGGTTCTTTGTTCTGCCTTGGTATGTCATTGAAGACGGTTTCTGGAGCCTCACTTGGATAGCCGATGGCTACCCAAGTGAGCTTTCGTATGGGCCGGCCATAGCGCATATTCTGGCAGGAGAAAAACTTTGGCTGGCTCCGCTTTTCTTTTTTTTACTGCTGCCTGTAAGTCTTTGGAAGCTAAAAAAAAAGAGTAACGTCTACAGCATACTGCTCATTCTTTCTGGCATGGGCGGCCTGGGATATTTCCTGCTTCAAGGATTCTCCATTGGCATTTCTGGCTGGGAATATCAATTTCTCGAAAACAGTTTTGGTCCCTTAGAAACGAGGCAGTTTGGCATGGGCTATGGGGCTATGTTTGTTGCTGCCTCATTTTTATTTCTACTTACGCAAGGCCTTGCAGCAAGAGGCGCCGTTCAAGGCGATGTCTTTGTTGTCGCCTCCATTGGCTTTGTTCTGGCTATTGTTGCAGCTTTCATTTTTTTTCCGGTAAGCAAAATTCTTATCAGTGCCCTTCAAGACAATGAGGGCTTGTATTCACTATCCTTGTTTCTGGAAAGATTCTCTGATACCAAGATTTGGGGGATAGATTGCTTCTTTAGCAGCCTAGGTTGCGGAGCGGCTTGGAATTCTCTTTTCTTAGCAACTACAGTGGGCATTTCCACAACTTGTTTAGGTCTTGCTTTTGCCTTAATCGTTACTCGTTCGCTGGTGAAATACAAACGATTATTTAGAGCCTTATCGGTATTGCCTATTATCACGCCGCCCTTTGTCATCGGCCTAGCGCTTATTTTGCTCTTTGGGCTATCGGGGATAGTCACTCGTTTTGGGGGAGATTTTTTGGGGGTTACTCCCACTCGATGGATTTACGGCTTTCCGGGAATTTGGCTGGCTCAAATGTTGGCCTACACGCCTATTGCCTTTCTCGTTTTGCTGGGCGTGGTAGAGGGAGTGAATCCGTCTATGGAGGAAGCCTCGCAAACTCTGGGGGCAAGCAGCTTAAAGACTTTCACCAGTGTATCCTTGCCACTTATGCGTCCTGGCTTGGCTAATGCCTTCCTCCTTGGTTTCATTGAAAGCATGGCCGATTTTGGCAACCCTTTAATTTTAGGCGGCAATTTCGATGTACTCTCCACCGAAATATTTTTTGCCATTGTGGGCGCTCAAAACGATCAGGGCTTTGCTGCTGTGCTGGCCATCGTGCTTTTAGGATTCACGCTCTCAGCCTTTTTCCTTCAGCGCTATTGGTTGGGGTTGGGCCAAAAATCTTATACCAGCATAACCGGCAAGGGAAGCTCTCAATCGGCTATCAAATTACCCACTCTGGTAAGCAGGATAGTCTATCCAATAGCCTTTCTTTGGATGGGTCTTACCATCGTAGTGTATACCATGATAATTTTTGGTAGTTTCGTTGAAGTATGGGGCTTAAACCATACTCTTACCATCAAGCATTATCTTACCGCGTTTTCATTCAGTTTTGAGGAGAATGGATTGCAGCTAACCGGCTCTGCTTGGGATTCTTTTACAACTACGCTGCTTATAGCCATCGTAGCAGCACCTTTAACGGCCGGCTTAGGCTTGCTTACCGCCTATTTACTGACTCGGCAACGTTTCGCTGGTAAAAATGCTTTTGAGTTTTCTACCATGTTAAGTTTTGCCATCCCCGGTACGGTCATAGGCGTTAGCTACATTCTAAGTTTCAACATCCCGCCCCTAGAGCTAACCGGCTCTGCGGTCATCTTGGTGCTTTGTTTTATTTTCAGAAACATGCCCGTTGGTGTTCGTGCTGGCATAGCAGCCATGTCACAAATTGACAAAAGCCTAGATGAAGCATCGCTCACCTTAGGGGCAAACAGCTCTCGTACTTTTTATAAGGTGATACTCCCTCTGCTACGCCCGGCCATTGTTGCAGCCTTAGTCTATAGTTTTGTCCGTGCCATGACCGCCATCAGTGCCGTTATTTTCCTTGTTAGCGCCCAGTACAATATGGCTACAAGCTATATCATCGGCAGGGTAGAAAACAACGATTATGGTTTAGCCATAGCCTATTCTGTAGTTTTAATAGCCGTTATGTTGACGGCTGTAATTTTGCTTCAATGGCTTATTGGCGAGAAAAACAAAGCCCGGGGCTTGTCATGAAAAAAAGCAAGCCGCTCTTTTAAACCTATGCAAAGTTACGCAGGAAAGTCATCTTATGCGCCTACGCCTAGTTAAAAATTTTTGCTTAAATGGCTTCTTGGCGAGAAAAACAAAGCCCGAGGCTTGTCATAAAAAAAAGCAAGCCGCCCTTTTAAACGTATGCCAGAAAGTTAGCAGGAAAGTCATCTTATGCGCCTGCGCCTAGTTAAAAATTTTTGCTTCAATCGCTTATTGGCGAGAATAACAAAGCCCGACTTGTCATCAAAAAAAGCAAGCCGCTCTTTTAAACGTATGCAGGGAAGTCATCTTATGCGCCTACGCCTAGTTAAAAATTTTTGCTTCAATGGCTTATTGGCGAGAAAAACAAAGCCCGGGGCTTGTCATCAAAAAAAGCAAGCCGCTCTTTTAAACATATGAGGAAGGTCATCTTATGAGCCTATTTAAGAATATAAGCAATCAAGGTGCTTCGGTCACTTTTGATGAGGTAACGAAAGTCTATAGCGGATCTGTTCCTGCTGTAAACAAGCTTTCTTTTACAATTAAACAGGGAACGTTGGTAACCTTACTGGGCCCCTCTGGTTGCGGCAAAACGACAACCTTGCGCCTTATCGCTGGCTTAGAGATGCCTAGCCATGGCCGGATTTTCTTAGGACCTGAAGACATTACTAAATCGCCGGCCAGCGCACGCGATATTTCTATGGTTTTCCAATCTTACGCTCTGTTTCCCCATATGCGAGTATGGGAAAATGTAGCCTATGGACCACGCGTAAAAGGCATGGCAAAAGCTCCCGCTTATGACCTTGCCTTAGACGGATTAGACCTTGTGGGACTAAAAACCTTTGCCCAAAGATTCCCAAACGAGCTTTCGGGAGGACAGCAGCAGCGCGTGGCTGTTGCTCGCTCGCTTGCTTTGAAGCCCCAGGTTTTATTATTTGATGAACCACTATCGAATTTAGATACAAAACTCCGGCGGCGTATGCGTGAGGATATCCGCGATATCCAACGAAACTTAGGCTTAACCGCCGTGTATGTTACCCACGACCAAGAAGAGGCCTTAGCCGTCTCCGATAACATCATTGTCATGGATAATGCCCGCATAGCCCAAATGGGTTCTCCTAAAGATATCTATGAAACACCAGCTACTCTGTTCGTGGCCGACTTCATTGGCGATGCCAATGTTCTCGATGCAGAAATCCTTTCTATACGCCATTCCATCGCCAGCGTAGCCATAGATGTTTTGATCTTAGACCTCCCGCATCGCAACAATAAACTCGGAAAAGTGCAAGTAGCTATCAGACCAGAATCTATTCTCCTTCAGCCTAGAAAAACAAAAGGCCCCAAGCCCAAAAAAAGCTGGCTGGGGAAAATCAGTAAAGCAACCTATGTTGGCAGCTCCATGGAGTACGCCGTGCAAACTAAATTTGCTCAATTTTTTGTTGTTACGCCCAGCCTCGCAAAACCTTTTGCAGAAGGCCAAGCCGTTTCCATCACTCTAGCTACTCACGGAGTAACTCTCCTAGGCTCTTAGCCTCTTAAGCAGTTAAAACTAACTACCATGAACGGCTTCTCCGCCAAAAGCTATCAGCTTCTATAAAGCTAAACTACAGCTGCTTTATTTCCATGTAAGCTGCTTTCCGAGCTAACGCATAACGCATAACTCTTTGTATACAGAAGAAGCAAGGGTTACAACTCTTTGTATACAGAAGAAGCAAGGGTTATTTGTATAAAAGTTACTTTCATGATAAAAAACCAGCTACCTCCTGATACATATACGTTATACTCTGTACAGAGTATAACGTATTCACGTATATCCACATTCCGATATATTTTCCACATTCCGATATATTTCAAAAATATATAAAAAATTTATAAATTTATAGATAGCTACTAAAGAAGAAGCCGTAGCTATAAAAAGCCAATACGAGAAAAAACACCTTATGTCAAACTTTTACACTTGCCCGATGCATCCAGAAATACAAGAAAAAAAAGCTGGAACGTGTATAAAATGCGGCATGGAGCTTGATGCTCCATTAGCAGAAAGTCTCGCCTTAGACAGCCAATCTGAAGGCAAGCAACAAGACCTAAAACTACTCAAATTACTGATACTGAGCGGCATCATAGCCATTCCGGTCTTTTTTACAGAGATGACGCCGGGCCTATCTTCTTTCTTAAGCGGGCTTGGGTTGAAAACCAGCGTTGCATGGATAAATGCCGGCTTAGCTGCTATTAGTTTATTCTACTGCGGCGCTCCCTTCATTCAAAGAGCCTACCGTGCCTTACTGCATAAAACGCTCAATATGTTTTCCCTTATTGTTATGGGAACGTTTACTGCCTACTTCTACAGCCTAAGTGTGCTTATCTTGCAAGCTTTGAATAAGGCCGATAAGCTCATTCAGGGCGGTGTATATTTTGAAACGGTATCGGTTATCATCACCTTAGTCTTAGCCGGACAGGTTTTAGAGGGCAGGGCTAGAAGAAGGACCAAGAATGCCATTCAAGAAATTTTAAAACTAAGCCCAAACATGGCCATCCGCATAAAAGAAGACGGCTCGGAAGAGACGATAGCCACGAAAGAGGTTAGCATCGGAGATATTTTGAGATTGCGCCCCGGCGACAAAGTCCCCGTAGATGGCCAGGTTACTGAAGGCGAGAGTTTTGTGGACGAATCCTTATTCACGGGCGAGCCTGTAGCTCTCCGAAAACATCCGGGGAAAAAGGTTATGGCCGGCACCATCAACCAGCGTGGTAGTTTCCTTATGCGTGCAGAAAAAGTTGGCTCTAAAACATTTTTGGCAGAGGTCATTGCCTTTACGGCCAAGGCACAGCAAAGCCGTGCGCCTATTCAGAACCGCATCGATAACATTGCCTCTGTTTTCATGATTGTTGTCCTAGGCATAGCTACCTTAAGTTTTTTTATTTGGCTTGTAGTCGGCACTATGATAGGCTTAGAGAATTCTTTAAACTATGCTCTTTTGGCTTGGGTGAGTACGCTCATCATAGCCTGTCCTTGTGCCATGGGGCTGGCCACGCCGCTTTCCATTACCGTATCTATGGGGCGAGCTGCCCAAAACGGCTTGCTGGTAAAAGACGCTGAAACCATGGAGCGTCTTTCTAAAATAAACACGCTTGTCATCGATAAAACAGGCACGCTCACTACGGCCAAGCTCACTGTTTCTCATATTGAGGTTGCCGCCGACCAAGACAGCCATAGCATCCTTAGCATGACCGCCTCGGTCGAGCGCCAAAGCGAGCATCCGCTAGCTGAAGCCATCGTTACTTATGCGAAAGAGAGAAAAGCGCCTTTAGAGAACATAACAGATTTCCAAGCCTTTGCCGGCAAAGGCGCCGAGGCCAATTTGAATGGCAAAACCGTAGTGTTGGGCCAAGCAGATTTCTTAGCTACTAAAATTAATTCTGCCAGCAGCCTCTTAGAAGATTTAAAAAACAGGGCCAAGCCCTATCAAGAAAAAGTGCAAACTGTTGTTTTTGTAGCCATAGATGGCGTGCCAGCCGGTTTTCTCAGCCTAAGCGATACCATTAAACCTCAATCGAGGCAGCTTATAGCAGCCATGCGAGACCGGGGCATAGCCGTATGGATGGCTACAGGCGATAGCCAAGAATCGGCCGATGCCGTAGCTAAAGATTTAAATATATCGCATGTTTTAGCCCGCTGCCTACCAGAAGACAAACTTCAGCTGGTAGCGCGGCTGAAAAAAAATGGCGCCAAGGTGCTTATGGTCGGCGATGGCGTTAATGATGCCCCAGCGCTTGCCGCCGCCGAAGTCGGCGTGGCCATGGCCTCGGGCAGTCCTTCGGCCATTGAAAGCGCCGATGTCAGCATCACCAATAACAATCCGCTTAGCATCGTCAAGCTCCTCGGCTTAGCTAGAAAAACCGTAAGCAACTTAAAACAAAATATCTTTTTGGCTTTCATCTATAATGGCTTAAGCGTACCCATTGCCGCAGGCTTGCTTTTTCCTTTTACGGGAATCTTGCTCTCGCCCATGGTCGCTGCCATTGCCATGATGTTAAGCTCCCTCTCGGTTATTTTCAGCTCGCTTCGTTTAAAAAATACGGCTATCGTATAAAGCACCTGCTCTTTCGTACCTGCCTCGCAAGCATGCAGCCTAGCATTGAGCTAGCATAAGTATTCAGCGTGGCATTGAGCCTAAGCAAGTATTGAGCGTGGCATTGAGCCTAGTAAGTATTCAGCGTGGCAAGTATTATTGGCGGAAGTTTAAAGGGCCGCAAAATTAGCTATCGCGCTAGCCATAAAAAAGCTAGGAAAGCTAGCATGCCTGCTCCAAGTACGGCTATTCTAAAGAAATCATTATTTGATATATTAGGGTCTAGCTTACAAAATTCTATATTTGTAGACCTCTTTGCTGGAACGGGAAGTGTCGGGTTTGAAGCAGCTTCACGTGGAGCATGTAAGCTCATTTTTGTTGACAAAGATGCCGCTTTGGTTCGGAATTTACGAGACAATATTCAGCATTTTCAAATTTCAGCAAAGGCCTTAGCCTTTAAGGCTGACTACAAAACAGCCCTGCGTAAATTAACAGAATACCAAGAAAGAATAAACTTTATTTTTATTGATCCACCCTATTTGTTTTATGAAGATCAATCTTTTCTTAACAACTTACTCTTTAAAATTTGTGAGAATAAACTCCTGCATGCCCAAGGCAAAATTCTTGTACAGCGACACTCTCGCATGCCCCAAATACTGATGCCTCAGCTCTGTGAAAAACTGCAGCTGCAACGTTCAAAGAAGTTTGGAATCAGCTTATTAGAAATTTTCCAAATAAACTCTTCTATGCCCCCCAGCGCCAGCTCATAAGGTCTAAAACTCTCTGGCTCTGTGAAAAAACTGCGGCTGCAACGTTCAAAGAAGTTTGAAATCAGCTTATTAGAGATTTTCTAAATAAGTTTTTACTCGCCTTCTTCTGTATATTTCTTGCTTTTTGGCATAAACAGGCTATATTCATACTGCCTTGCTAAAAATTACTCTTATTACTTTTATTAAACATGCTACCTCTTGGCCCAACGTGAAGCTAGCCTTACATGAACACACAAAACTAAAAAGTTAAAAAAAAATTTGACTACGCTAGAAAAAAAACTATACTGCTATATTGTATAGCTAGAAAGCTATACGACTTAACTCCAGTAGCCATGAATGCCCAGAAAAAAACTGCAACTGCCCATGCTAAAGAAGCTAGCAAAACAAACGAAAAATCAAAGCTAGCCGAAACCAACGTGGCCAAAGAAATTAACCCCACACTGTTTCAAGAAGCTCCTATAAAAAACCCTGAGCCTGATATCCTTGATATAAAGAATTTAAGCGAGGAAAAAAAGCCGCTTCGCCAAGATTCATATCCAGAAAAGTTTACTGAAAGCCCTCTTTTAAAAGACCTTGAAGCGAAAGTCTGTGAATACGAGGAACTCCTAAAAAGAAATCAAGCGGATTTTGAAAACTATCGCAGACGAAGTTTGGAAGAACGCAGGCAAGTAGCCGAATACGCAGCCGAGCCTTTTTTGAAAGGCTTCTTGCCCATTCTTGATACCTTTGAAAAAGCTCTTGCAACACAGACAACAGAAGAAAATCTGAAGTCTTTCCTACAAGGCTTCAGTTTCATAAAAAAACAAATGGATGGTTTTCTAACTACTATTGGCCTACAAAAAACAACCGCTCTTGATGATGAGTTTGATCCACACTTGCACAGAGCCCTGCAAATTGAAGAAGTAGCTAACTCAGAAACCGCTCTGGATTCTGTTCAGAAAATAGTTAGTATTTATGAACAAGGCTACAGATACCGTAAGCATCTTTTACGAACAGCTTCAGTGAAAATTATTAAATACAAAAAAGCTGAAGCACAGCAAGCTCCTCCAGAAAAAATGGAAAATCCAGAAGAGTTACAAAAAAACAAGAATATAGAGAAGAATAACGAATGAAAAAAATAATTGGAATAGACTTAGGAACAACAAACTCTTGCGTGTCCATCATAGAAGGTGGCGAGCCAATAGTTGTCCAAAACGCCGAGGGGCTTCGCACAACGCCATCTGTAGTAGCGTTTACCGACAAAAATGAAGTCCTTGTTGGCCAGCCTGCTAAAAATCAGATGATAACCAACCCGGTTAACACTATTTATTCAGTGAAGCGATTTATGGGAAATTCCTACGCTGAAGCAGCCAAAGAAGTAGAGCGATTCCCCTACAAAATAGAAGCTGCCGGAAAAATAGTCAAGATGAAAGCTAAGGGCAAAAGCTATACTCCCCAAGAAATATCAGCGCGCATTTTAGAGAAAATGAAACAAGCCGCCGAAGAATATTTGAATGCCCCTGTAAAAGAAGCCGTTATCACCGTTCCCGCTTACTTCAACGATGCCCAAAGACAAGCCACCATTGATGCCGGAAGAATAGCCGGCTTAGATGTCAAGAGAATTGTTAACGAGCCAACAGCCGCTGCCTTGGCTTATGGACTCAATAAAAAAGATGAACGCAAAATAGCCGTCTTCGATTTTGGTGGCGGAACGTTTGATATCTCCATATTAGAACTAAGCGATAGCGTCTTTGAAGTTAAATCTACCAACGGCGATACGCATCTTGGCGGCGATAACCTTGATGAAGCCTTGATTGACCATTTAAGCAGTGAATTCAAAAAACAATATGGCATCGATTTGAAAGGCGATACCATGGCCCTGCAACGGCTTAAAGAAGCCTCCGAGAAAGCCAAGAAAGAACTTTCTTCTACCAGCTCCACCGATATTAACCTACCCTTTATTACAGCCGACTCCTCTGGTCCTAAACATTTAACCCTCACCCTTACGCGTGCCAAATTCGAGCTGCTCATCAAGCCATTTCTTACTCGGCTAAAAGCCCCTTGCCTTAACGCTATTAAAGATTCCAAGTTTGATGTTTCTGAAATTGATGAAATAGTTTTGGTGGGCGGCTCTACTAGAATACCTGCCGTACAAGAAATTGTAAAAGAGATTTTCAAAAAAGAACCCTCCAAAGGAGTTAACCCCGATGAAGTCGTAGCCTTAGGCGCCGCCGTTCAAGCAGGTATCTTAGCCGGTGATGTCCGCGATATTCTGCTCCTTGACGTCACCCCACTTTCATTGGGCATCGAAACTTTAGGCGAAGTCATGACCAAGCTTATCGAAAGAAATACTACCATCCCCACAAAAAAAAGCCAAGTGTTCTCTACCGCCGATGACAACCAACCAGCCGTAAGCATTAACGTGTTTCAAGGCGAACGCCAGATGGCTAAAGACAATCGCATGTTAGGCCGTTTTGATCTTGTCGATATCCCCCCAGCCTCTCGAGGTGTTCCCCAAATTGAAGTCACTTTTGACATCGATGCCAATGGCATCTTAAACGTCAGCGCTAAAGATCTTGGCACAGGCAAAGAAAATAAAATCCGTATCGAATCTTCTAGCGGCTTGAAAGAATCTGAAATTACCGACATGATCAAAAAAGCTGAAGATCTACAAGAAGAAGATAAGAAACGCCGTGAGAAAGTCGATACCAAAAATAACGCCGACCAGCTTCTCTACCAAAACAAAAAACTACTACTCGATAACAAAGATAAAATAAGTGACGACTTAAAAAAACCTTTAGAAGAAGCTCTTTCCGCATTAGAAGAACAAATTAAAGGTGATGATATCGATGGCTTGAAAAAAGCTATCGAAACGCTTACTAAAGCATCGCATGCCGTCTCTCAAGATATCTATAAGCAAGCTAGCGCTAGCCAAAATACAGCTGCCGCTGATGATAAAGATGATGGCTCATCCAAAGCTACTAGCAAAGAAACAGCCTCCCCCAAAGATGATGAGATTAATGACGCCGATTACGAAGTAATCGATAAAGAAAAAAAATAATGGTAAGAAGCATAGCCTCTGTACAAAACAGAGGCTGGGCTGGATTTTCGGCTACGCAACTGGGCCGCAGTCATCCCATCCTAAATGCACTCGCGCTGGGCTGGGTAATGAGTAATCAGCACATCTACTTTAAGTAACGTACCAAGTATTCCTATTTTTTTGTACCAAGTATTCCTATTTTTTTAGCTAGACTAAAAAGCTTTGCTAGGGCTTAGCCCGTGACCTGAGCCAAGTATTTTTAGAAAGCAATTTAGAGCATAATATAATATAATATAGTATAGTCATGGCAAAAAATTTTTACAGCATCTTAGGTGTCAGCAAAAATGCTAACAAAGATGAGCTTAAAAAAGCCTATCGCCAAAAAGCCATAGAAAGCCACCCCGACAAAAACAAAGGCGATGCTGGAGCCGAAGAGCGATTCAAAGAAGTAAACGAAGCCTACTCTACGCTTTCAGACGATAACAAACGTAAGATATACGATACGTACGGGGAAGATGGGCTACGTGCTGGCGCTGGCGGATCTGGGTTTTCGGGCTTCAGTTCAAATTTTGGCGCTTCTGGTGCTAACTCCTTTCAAGATATTTTTGAAGAAGCCTTCGGCGGCGAGAGCATCTTCGAAAACTTTTTCGGCTCGACTACTGGTCGCCGTGGGCAAAACCGTGGTGAAGATCTTAAATATGAAATGCGCATAAGCCTAGAACAGGCACTTAGCGGCAGCGAAACTTCCATCAGCATTTCCACCAAAGACCTCTGCAAGCCATGCGAGGGTACAGGTTCCAAAAACAAGACTGCCAGCACTTGTAGCACTTGTGGCGGTAGCGGACGCATCAAACAGATGCGTAGCATCTTTTCGGTAAGTAGCACTTGCCATGCTTGCCGTGGTAGCGGCATTCTTATTAAAGATATTTGCCCTAGCTGCCGTGGTAAGCGAATTGTCCATGCACGAAAAAAAGTGGATATAGCTATACCTCCGGGTATTGAAGATGGCCAGAGCTTACGGCTTACTGGCAAAGGCCATGCCTCCGGACATAATGACATCGCAGGAGATCTTTACATTCTTATAAGTATTCTGCCACATAAGTATTTTATTCGTGATGGCAACAACCTTATCTGTCGTATTCCTATTCAAATTACTCAAGCTGTGCTGGGCAGCTCCATCTATCTTAAGAATTTAGAAGGTGAGCAAATAAAGCTAACTATCCCGCCCGGCAGCCAGCATGGAACCAGCCTAAGAATTAAAAATAAGGGCATGCCGCTCTTACAAAAACGCATGCGTGGCGATTTACTTATTATGCTGCACATAGATATTCCCAAGAGTCTTAGCGGAAAAGCCAAGAAACTCTTCTTAGAAATTGCCGAAGTACAAGGTGAATCAGAATCGCCGGAGCCTCTTCAGCTAAACACAAAAAAAAGATCCTTCTTCAATTTTTAATCTAGCTAGCGTTATAAGGCCAAGCCATGCCTCTTGAGATAAACGGCGAATTCATTGAAGACGCTCTGCTCGATGAGGAATATCAGCATATTCTAGCCCAGTACAAGCAAAGGCAAAGAGAAGAACCCTCTTTGCAAATCCCTAGTTTAGCCGCCTTGCATACTCTTGTAAAAGAGAATGTCAGCCGCCGTTTTCTCCTCCTTCAAGAGGCCGAAAAAAGAGGCATTCAGATAAGCTCCCAAAGCCTAGATAGCAACATGGCTAAGCTACTAGCTAGCCGCCCAGATATACAAAATCTTCCCGCAGCAGAGCAGCAGCAGA
>JAUXHF010000225.1 GCA_030621685.1 Spirochaetota bacterium | reverse complement strand
GGCTCTTTGCTTCATTAAAAATAATTCAAAACAACAAGCGATGAAAAAAACGAAGCCAAGCTCGATGCAAGACCATCAAACAAAAATAGCTGGAAAACAGTTTTGCTCTTCATCCATTTCGCAAAACAGGCTCTTTGCTTCATTAAAAATAATTCAAAACAACAAGCGATGAAAAAAACGAAGCCAAACTCGGCGCAAGACCATCTTTCAAACAAAAATAGCTGGAAAACAGTAAAAGTCTTTCAGGATATTCGCTACGAAAAGTTATCCTTAAAAAATGCTGCCGTTGCCAAGGTAACTATTCAGCGTCCCCATGTGCGTAATGCCTTTCGTCCGCTCACCGTAGATGAAATGCTTAAGGCTTTTAGCCTAGCACGCTTTGATGCCGAAGTAGGCGTAGTCATACTTTGCGGCGAGGGAGAAAAGGCCTTTTGTTCTGGCGGAGACCAGAGCGTCCGTGGCAGCTCTGGCTATGAAGATGCCGAAGGTAGATTTAGGCTTAACGTTTTAGATTTGCAAAAAGCCATCCGAAGTTTTCCCAAACCAGTAATCGCCATGATAGCCGGCTACGCCATAGGCGGCGGCCATGTGCTGCATGTAGTCTGTGACATCTCCATAGCTGCCGAAAATGCTGTTTTCGGACAAACTGGCCCACGGGTAGGTTCTTTTGATGCCGGGCTTGGCGTTTCTTATTTAGCAAGCATTGTAGGTCAAAAAAAAGCACGCGAGATATGGTATCTCTGCCGGCAATATAATGCCCAAGAAGCTCTTGACATGGGTTTAGTCAATGCCGTTTTCCCTTATCCTGACCTTGAAAAGGAAACTTTAGCTTGGTGCCAGCGCATCTTAGAGCATTCTCCTTTGGCGCTTCGTTGTTTGAAAGCAGGCTTCAATGCCGATTGCGATGGCCAAATAGGATTACAGGAATTAGCCGGCAATGCCACAATGCTCTATTATATGAGCGAGGAAGCTCAAGAGGGCAAACAAGCCTTTTTAGAAAAACGAAAGCCAGATTTCTCTAAATTCACCCGTAACCCTTAGCCATCCCATATTAGCTCTTCTTGCTTTTTCCGATGCTTCATGAAAGCACTTCTTGATGTTTCATATGTCCGCTCTTCATGATTTTACCTGCAGTAAAACAAAAAGAAGCTTTGCTTTTAAACTTTAAAAGCAAAAGAAATTTGACAAAACCAGCTTTTAATGCTATCATTGCAAAAGTTTTTCATACAAAACAAATTTTTTATTTTACGCATTCATTTGCGTATTTTTATAATAAAAACACATAACACATATAAGATACGTTTTTAAGGGGCAATCTCGCTGCGAAGTAGGAAGACTACTAACTGTAGTATTTAATTCTGTGCTAACTTTTACTAGGCATTTTTCAAGCTATCGGAAAAAAGCTGTTTCTTTGAAGCAGCTTCATCGACAAAGGACATCTTCGCAATGAGACGCAGAAGAGGTTCTTCAAGGAAAAAAGACCGAAATCAGGTTGATGTTCGTTCAAAATTCCGTGTCAACAACAAAATACGAGTGCCGCAGGTTATGCTTATTGATGAGGAAAGAAAGCCATTAGGCACCTTGCAAACACATGTTGCCTTAGAAAGAGCACAAGAAGCAGGTCTCGATTTAGTAGAAGTCTCACCCAATACAAGTCCGCCAGTATGCAGAATTTTCGACTTCGGAAAGTTTATTTATCAACGAGAGAAAAAGTTAAAAGAAGCCAAAAAGCATCAGAAAGTTACTCAACTTAAAGAAATAAAGTTTCGTCCTTACACCGATGTCCATGATTATAATTTCAAAGTAAAACATGTTATTGAGTTCTTAGGGCAAGGAAATAAGGTAAAAGTTACCGTTCGCTTTAAAGGGCAGGAAATGGATAATAAAGATAAAGGAAGAACTCAGATTGAAAAGGTTATTGAAGCTACTAAGACTATCGCCAAACTGGATAGCCCAGTTAAGATGGAAGGAAGAATCATGCACATAGTGCTAGGTCCTTTAAGCTCTCCAACGCATAAACCCTCAACTCCTAAGAAAACAACAGAGAAAAACACCATCAAACAAGAAGTTCCCGCTAAAAACCCTAGCATACAAGACCTTATTAAACAAGTACCGCCAGTAGCTAACAAGGCTTAAGCTGGCTCACATACTTCATACTTCATACGCATACGTATAACTCTAAGCATTCCCACAATGAGCAGTTCCACAAAAACTAAACATACCAAACTGAAAACACATAGTGGTGCTAAAAAAAGATTTAAGGTAACAGCCACCGGCAAAGTTATGGTTAAAGGCGCTAAAGTAAACCATATCCTTACGAAAAAAACCAGTAGTTACAAACGCAGTAAACGGAAATTAAAAATCTTAAAACCTAGCGATGCCAAGCGCGTCAAAAAACTCTTACTTTTGTAACCTCTTCAAGAAACTAACTAACTAATCAACTATAACGTTATAAGTAAGTACAGATACCTGTATTACTTATTAACATCTTCCTTTAAAGGACATCTTAGCATGCCACGGGTAAAAAGCAGTGTCACACATCGTGCACGAGTAAAAAAAGTCTTAAAAGCCGCTAAAGGTTATTATGGTAGACGCAAAAGCGTTTATTCTTTAGCTAAACAACATGTCGTGCGGGCTCAGGCCTTTGCCTACGCTCATCGCCGCAAGAAAAAAGGCGACTTTCGTAGATTATGGCAAACTAGAATAAATGCCGCCTTGGCAGAGCATAACGTTAAATATGCCACCTTTATTCACCAACTAAAGCAGCGTAATATCTTACTTAATAGAAAAGCCCTTTCATTCTTAGCTCTATACGATAAAGAAGGCTTCAGTTCGCTTATCAACTTTACCAAAAATTCTTCCTAACTTCTGCTTTTATTTAGCTTCAGCAAATACGCTAGAATTAAACCAAGCAATATATTTAAGCCAAGCAATATTTAAACTAAGCTAAGCAATTCAAGCCAAGTAATATTTAACCAAGCAATATATTTAAGCTTAGCTAAGCTATTAACCAAGCTATTCAAGCTAAGCAATAGAAGGCGCGCCTGTGAAATCAGAGCCAAATCAACAAGCACAGCAGGCAAGGCAGGATTCTGAGCATCTTTCAGAAAACCTGAGTAAGCTAGAGTCGGCTTTTACCAGCGACCTCGAAAACGCTGAAACCCCCCAACAAATAACAGCCCTGCAAGCTGGCTACCTAGGCAAACGCTCACAGCTTCGAGGCATGCTGCAATCCGTAAAAGATCTCCCCCAAGACCTCCGCATGGAATACGGCCAAAAATATAATCTGTTAAAACAAAAAATAAGCAAAAAGCTAGCGGAAAAAGAACAAAACTCTAGCCACCAGAGTGTGCAGACCTCTCTAGATGATATAAGCCTTCCCGGGCGAAGACCTCCCCAAGGCTCTCTGCATCCGCTCACAATCATTCGTAACGAGGCTCTTCGTTTCTTTAACCGCCGTGGCTTTGTTACGGTTTGGGGAAATGAGCTAG
>JAUXHF010000027.1 GCA_030621685.1 Spirochaetota bacterium | reverse complement strand
TCGTAGAGCGAAAACAAAGCTCGCTTTGGTTTTCGCAGAGTCTCGTTCTCTTCTTTTACTAGCGAAGCCGCAGAATTTGCAGGGTTTTGTTTTTCTTGTATTGATAGCGCCATAGCTTCTCGTTATTTCTCCAGTCCTTTGATGTGTTTTTTCCATCGGCTTATCGTTTTATAGCCCATACCCAAATCTAAATATAACTATACCTAGGCCTATAATTATATTGTAAAACACACTTTACAGTATAGTAGTTTTAGTAAATTCAATAATTTTATTTACTGAATTCTCTTGGGTTTTTGTTTTTAGACGTTTAAACAGCTTGTTCGGATGCTTCCGCCTTAGCAGTTTGCTGAAATTTTTTAATAATTCCTCTCTTGCTTTTTTTGATGAAGGCAATAATTTCTTGCTCTTCAGCACTTTCATGCTTTTTCTCCAATAGTTTTTTTTTATCGTTTGAAGCATAAAAATGAGCATAAAATTCTTTGATTTTCAAGCGAGCCTCCAATTTTAAGCCAGCTCGCCGCAAGCCTACATTGTTAAGACCGAAATAGCTGCCTCGGCGATCGCCAAAAACAAGCATAAACGGCGGAACATCTTGCGCTAAAGCTACCAAGGCAGAAATGAAAGCCAAACGACCAACCTTGACATGCTGATGCACAGCCACCAATCCGCTAAAAAACGTTGCCTCGGCAACATGCACAAAGCCTGCCAGCAATACATTATTCGCCAAAATAACCTTGTCGCTTAGCACGCAGTCATGTGCTATGTGAGAGCCTACCATACAAAAACAATTATTACCTACTTCTGTATACATGTTTTCTTGCGTGGCGCGATGAATGCTAACATTTTCCCGAAGAACTGTATTGTTTCCTATGCGAACGCCAGATGGGATTTTGGGATTAAACTGTATATCCTGCGGATCGGCGCCTATCACAACATGCTCGGCAACCTTATTTCCAGCGCCAAGAATACTGCCTTTTTTGATAATCGCCCCAGAGCCTATCTCTGTTCCTTTGCCAATAATGACTCCTTCTTCAATAACAGCATAGGGCGCAACCCGAACATCACCTAACAATTCAGCCTTGGCTGAAACGCTGGCAAGACTATCGATAAAATTCTCTTTAGCTTCTTTAAGCATGATGGGATTTCCTAGAAATTCTTTAAATTAGCTTGTTTCGAGTACATAATTTGTACCCCCAAGATGTTGCTTTCATCTTCTGTTTCAATATATAGTTTGCTAAAATACCCATTGCTATGTTTTATGAAAAAAACACTGCCCACAGTAGCCGGAGCTCCTGGGATGGCAGCACCTGGCATTAAATAGGGCAGATCGCCTGGAATTCCCATGAAAGATAAAAATGTTTCCTCTCCCGATCCAATGGGAAGTAAATCGATAGTAGCTCCTACTACTCTTGGCCTTGCTATAGTTTCACCTTGTTCAGTATAATTCGTGATATACAAATCGGCTGCGTTTGCATCTTCGCTTGCAGTAAAGGGCGAAACATCTGAAGATAAAACATAACCATATACTTCATCCTCAATGGCGTTCGTTTCATAGGGGCTAAGGCTAAGATTAGTAATAAGACCCCCCACATAAAAATTGCGGGCAGGGGCCGCCGCCGATAAAAGCCAGCCGTTGTTTTCATATATTTCTGCATAATCCTCATTATATCCCCACGCTACTACAGAAAGACAGAGGTTATAAAACCGAACTACCGATCTTTCGCCGGCTGTGTTCAAACCAAGTCCGTCATCTTGGCCATCATCATCTTCCTCTATAATGGGTATTCTTATAATAGCATCATTGACTTTCGTGCCAGAGAAAGTATTTGTAACGGAGTAGTTTTGAAAGTAGCTTGAAAACACTTCTCCTCTATTCGTGTTAAGTGGGCTGCTGGCATCGGCTTGAAACAGGTTAGCAGGACAATCTCCGTTGGCATCAGCCTCGGCAATAAGAATCCAATATTCTTCGAAATCACTGTTCTCCCTAGGGTTAAGGTTTATTCCAATCGTAGCTATAAGCTCACCAGCATCTGCCTGTAAAGATAGCACCTTCGGCGTAGTATATTCTATAAGGAAAGTGGTGTTTCTCGCAGAGTATCCGGCGCAAGAGAAAAGACCCAACAAAAGAAGAAGCCCTGCTTGCCGCCAAGCCAAGCGAATTATGGCAAGCCCAAGCCCCTCGCCATCGCCTCTTTTCTTAAAGCTGTACTGCAAAATATGAAACATAGCTACTCCTTATTCCTTATTCTGCTACTATATTGTCTTGTTAACATTGTTTTTATGCACTTGTGTTTGCTGGAATTTATTCACTTGCTTTTAAGGTTCATAGTTTATGCAGAGTTCTAAGGTTATGGCTGTCCCATTTTTTCTTAATTCATTAACGTAAAATCTGTAAAATCTAAAAGAAGGATTTTGGTCTTCAGCTACCGTAACTGTTTGTTTATACAAAAACATATAATTTTCTTCTACTGTATATTTGTTTTCAGGCCTGCCAAAGCCGCTACTGGTTTCTTCTATTGGCAAATAACAGCTTTCTTCGCTGTTCGTGAAATAGTTTTTTGAAGTAAGGACATCCCCATCCCCAATATCACTGCTGTCAATATAAGCAAGCAGGGTTCCGCCATTATTGGATAGGGTTACTTCAAATGCGTCTTCCCTCCTCAAATTCGTACTAGCACCTTCTTGTACTGTAAAATTGGGTAGTAACGAGGTGTCCGAAATAGTTACTTTCACAGATTCCGAAGATGCGCTTTCACTACCATCGTTTACTGCTTTTACCAGTATAAAAAAATCGTCATTTTGCCGGATATCAAGGCTCTGCAGATCTTCTCTATTTGCTAAGTCGATATTATCATCATCATAATCTTCGTCTTTGGCTTTATCGGTAAATTTATAGGGCAGCGGGCTTTCTAAGATAAGGATAA
Organism: Spirochaetota bacterium; assembly: GCA_030621685.1. Classification (GTDB taxonomy): domain Bacteria; phylum Spirochaetota; class UBA12135; order COTS27; family COTS27; genus JAUXHF01. Next base: position 8,789 of record JAUXHF010000027.1, on the reverse strand, counting down.
TAGGCTCAAGGTTCTCTCCAATAATATTGGTGCTTGGCTCAAAATCACGGTCATCTATATACAAAAGCCTTTTCAAAATATCAGCAGTCTCTTCGCTTTCTTGGTTGAAATATATATTAAAGCCTTCAAAATCTGGGAAATTACTGGTCTCATAATTATTTTCAATTTCAAGAATTATCTCAAAACCAGAGTCTAAATCCCGGCTATAAGCCTTACTTATTATCGGCGTAGTAGGTGAAAGCCCAGAGATGCTCAAGGCATTAGGTAGCCCACAGCTTTGAAGCGTTACGGCCATAAGCAATATTACAAATAACAACATAAAAAACCTAGCTAAAGATGCAGCAAAGTATGCTCTACGCTTAGCCCTCCTAAAAAAACCGCAACAGAATGCAGAACAAGCCGCGCGGTAGCTTATAAGCAAGAGGAAATAATTTTTTCTATTTGGCATTTTGCTATCAAATTTACCTTTGCTGCTTGCGGGCTTAAACTTATGCTAGGGCCCTCACTCTTCAAACTTGTCTCAACAATGAGAAAGGCTTCTAACATGTCACAGAGTTCTTCACGCGTAAAATGCCGAGCATGGCGGCGCAAGCTATCTTTGGCACGTTTATAAAACAAGCGTAAGCGCTTGAAAACTTCTTCCTCACTCATGCTTTTTTCAAACATTTCTTTATATTCAATGAGCTTTCTTAATTCTTGCTGTATTATCATACAAAATTCTAACATATTACCCGATTGCCGCAAAAACATGCCAAAAAGCCGCAAGGCACGAATACGGTTTTTAGACAATACCGCCTCTATCACCGAAAAATTGTCTAAAGAGCTCTCGGCGATAATAAGGTTTTTTATTTCGCCAAGCGTATCCCCTTTCAAAGGCTGCGGATAATCATGGAAATACGCCGCTAACTTTGCTGTTTCAAGCTGTAACATAGCCATTCTATCTGGTTCTTGGCTGAAAAGCTCAACAAGAAAACCAAGACATTCGCTATCTAGCTTCATGGAGACTTTCTCCAAATCTCTTTGAATAAGTTTTTGGATACGCTCCTTACTAACAAAAAACTCTAGATGAACCTCTACCTGCTTATGTTTGCGAACAAAATTCTCAAAGCCCTTCGATGAAAAAGGAAGTTCGCTCTTCACAAGATAAAGAATAGCATCTAATGGGCAACTTTCAATAAGTTTTTGAGCCGCCTTAAACGCCGATAGACCAGCATAATTCTCTACCACCACAATATTTTGCGGAACATCGCTTAGCTTATGGCTAGCAAAGAAATCTAAGCTGCTAAGCGTCTCAGCAATTTCAGAGAGCGTATGCCTGTTTCCATAAAAGCATGTTACAAGGTTTTTAGCTGTCGTCTGGCTTCCCGCCAGTTTTTTTAGCGTTTTTTTCACAATTTGTTGCAAATGATGCTCAAAGACACTCCTGTCTTTTCCATGAAAAATAAAAATATTTTTCTTAGCATGTCTTATGCTAACAGAAGAATGGCTGGCAAAAGAATTTTGTGATGGTGTCATGGCTTTAGCGCGTTTTTCAGCCTAGGGAAACAAGTCTGCATCAAGAAAATTTCCATTTCTTAGGAAAAATTCAATGTTCTTGGCTAGCCTATCGGCTAAGAATGCTTGCTCCGCCGATAGCTCTAGCTGCTCTGCTGTGCTACCCTGAAAGCCTAAGGGCAGAATTTCATCTAGCTCATTGGCCCCTACTTCTATTTTCAGCGCCCTGCGTTTGGCATAGTAAAACTCTTCTGCTACCCCTGCTTTCTTAATATCTATATCTACTTTTAATACCCAAGCTGTTTTCTCTTCAAGCTCGTGAATGGCCTCTGTATAGGCTAGCGCGTAGTAATTTTTCATATAAATTATTACATATAACTGTGCATCTTTATAACGCATGGTACTCTTAACAATTCTTCCTGGCTCCTCAAAATATTTAATGAGATATTTTTGAATAGGAATATCTAGCTGGGTATCAGTAAAATTGACAAAGCTGTTAATGTAAATATTTTTCTCGTAACTGCTAATGTAATTAATGGGGTATTGCGAGCTAAGCCTCCTCCCAGCGCAGCCTGTGGTGGTCATGCCTATTATAAAAATAAACAACATGCCGTACATGCCATACATGCCAGCTAGCCGATGGAAGCCAGTATTCTTGCTGCCAGGCCCAGGCCCTAGCCTGCTTATAGAAAAGTGAAACATATCGGCTCTGGCTGGGCTAGTAGGCGCAGGCGCTTAAAAAGAAGAATATTCCAAGATTCTTCTAAGAATCTCTTAGGCGGTTCGAGTTTGAGTTCGTCATTCAGTAAATTTATTACATTCTTTTCTGTTTTGTTTTTCATTTCACATTTAATCTACTTTTTATGATACCATACAGGCTTGTTACCACCTTCTAATTGTAATTCTAATTCTAATTCTCAATTCTTCACCTTAGGTAAAATTATACCATGTCCTTTTGTAAGAATGAGAATACCTTAGTTAGTCTCTAATCTAAGCAGATGTTCTAAGAAATTCCACTCTCTTCATAATTTTAATTCTATGCTTACAAGAAAAATACTACAAGATTCCATACCTTATGCCTTAGGCGAAACTAATTTCGATTTTTTAGGCAAGAAATATAACGGGAAAGTTCGTGATGTCTACGAGGTCAGCCATGATTCCTTAGTTTTCATCACCACCGATAGACAATCGGCCTTCGATAGGCAGCTGGCTTTAGTCCCGTTTAAAGGACAGGTTTTAACGGGTGTATCAAATTATTGGTTTGAAGAACTCAAGTCGATTGTGCCAAGCCATGTCCTTTCAATACCGCATCCCAATGTAACCATCGTAAAAAAACTCCGCATGTTTCCTGTGGAATTTGTCGTTCGTGGATATTTAACCGGAGTCACGAAAACTTCCATCTGGACGGCGTATACCAACGGCAAGCGGAAATTCTTTGGGATTACCTTGCCCGAAGGCATGCGAAAAAACCAAGCCTTACCCAAGCCGCTGCTCACGCCTACCACGAAAAGCGATCTTGGCGATGAGCAAATATCGCTTCAAGAAATTGTGGCAACGGGGCTTATGAGCCAAGCCGAGCTGGATGAATGCGTGGCTATTGTTCTTAAGCTCTTTGCCCATGGCACGAAAAAATCCGCCCAGCGAGGGCTTATCCTTGTCGATACAAAATATGAACTTGGCAAAGATACCCATGGCGTTATTACCTTAGGCGATGAGGTACATACACCAGATTCATCGCGTTACTGGCTAGCCAATAATTTTGCCGAACACTTCGCTAAGGACGAGGAACCCGAGTACATAGATAAGGAATTTCTGCGTCTTTGGTTTAAAGATAATTCGAATCCTTACGAAGATAAGCAGCTTCCCAAGGCTCCGCCAGAATTAATCGCCGAGTTAGCATGGCGTTACATCCTTCTGTATCAGAAGATTACTGGCAAGGATTTCATACTTCCAGAGGCTAAAAATGTGTTTCAAAGTTTAGAGCAAAGCCTGAAGCTAAGAGAATCACCCAATTAATCGCCCCCAATTAGCATGGAGCATGGCGTTACATCCTTTTTGTATCAGAATATTGCCAGCAAGGATTTCATACTTCCACTTTACATCGTTTCCTTTATTTTATTTAACCTAGCTATCTAATATAGGCTGCCGGCGAAGTCTCATCTAAGACAGGCGCAGGAAGTCTGCCCTCACTTTCAAAATAAGCACGGCTAGCCCGTAATTTCTTTAGCTGGCGATTTATAACACGCTCGTAATCTATTTCTCTTGTATAAATTTTATACAGCTCCTGTTCTAAAAACTCAAGGCCCTGTGTCCGTGTTCCAAATGATTGTGCCGCCTCATACTGCGAAACAGTATACTCCCATTCGGCTAAGGCTATCTCATAAAGCCCTTCTGCTATTTTTAAAGACTCCAAAATATCTTTGCTATAGTCCAAATTAAAGAACACCGGCCGATGTTTATCGAAACGTGCTGCCGAAAACACCCAATTCTTGCTAAGCAGATACCCAATATGCATGTTAAGCAGCCTCTTGTATTTCTGGTAAGCATCCGCCTTTTCTTGAACAAACAGCGCTTGAATGGGCGGGGCAAACTCTGCTTTCCTAGCATATTGCAGCCAGTAGAGATTTCTTGCTAGGTCTTCAGTGGTATATTTCTGCGGCAAGTAGTACAGATTGTAAAATTCTTCTTTATAGCGAAGCTTCCTCGCTTCTGCCGTATCAGCAAAAAACAGAGTTATAAGGAAAAACATAGCCGCTATGGACATGATGGGCATGCTTAGTCGAAGCAGCTTTATTTTTCTAGTCTTCAAAATATCCATAGTTATTTCATCGGGCTTAGTCTTAACCTTAGCTTGTACTTGCCTAGGCTTTAAGCTAAGATTTTACGTAAAAATTTCTCGTAAAAAAGCCATATCTTTCATACCCCAGCCTTTGTGCATACCTGCTGTTATGCAAGCTAAAGAAAGAAGCCTGATAAGCCTATCAAGCTTAATATCGGATATTAAGGGGCTTAATATTAAGTTTTAGCTCTCATATCTAAAAATAATTTAGAAAAAGACAGCCGCCAAAAAATCAAGAAACAATTGAAGAAACAATTGAAGAAATAAATTCCCCAACAGCTAAAGGGCCACGTTCCACAGTAAGCAAGATAAGCTTGCTTCCAATAACAGCGATGTCTACCTTGCCCTCTAAGGCTTTCACATGCTCTGGGCGAGAAATGCCAAAGCCTGCGGCTAAGGCTAGCTTTTTAGGAAAAGCCCTCCTTATTTTTTTAAACTGCGTTAACCCCTCATGGCTAAGTGTTTGCTTGGCTCCGGTAATTCCCGTGCGAAGCGTAGTATATACAAAGCCGCTAGCCTTCTTCCCAATAGCCTTGAGCCGCTTACTGGAAGTTCCCGGCGAAATAACTAAGGCCGCATGCAGCTTAAAAGCTGACATGCGCTGGATATACTCCTCGCTTTCATCATCGAAAGGAATATCAGGGATAATAACACCACTAACGCCCACTTGTTCAAGTATGCCCATGAACTTCTCTAGGCCAAACACAAACGGCAAATTATAGTAGCTCATAACAAAAATAGGCATATTTTGCCCCGAGGCCAAATCTTCTATTAGCCTAAAGCCTTTTTCAAGCGAAAAATTTTTCTTCAAGGCATGGTGATTGCCCCGCATAATAACCGGCCCATCCGCCAAAGGATCGGAGAATGGCAACTGAAGTTCTAAATAATCAGCGCCCGCTTGCTCCATAGCCCAGGCCGTCTCTTTGTTTACAGAAACACTGGGATAGCCAGCAAGCATATGTGCCATAAGCTGAATTTTCTTCCCCTCTGCTTTGGCTGCAGAAAATTTAATATCAAATTTGTTCTTCATATATCTTGTAAAAATTAAAATAGCTACTTTTGTTCTTGTTCTTTGTTTTTGTTATAATTCATACATATATCAGCCCACGTTAATCGATAAAAAATGCTAGCTCTTACCCCTTAAACTTTTTAAAAAACAACCACCTGATGCTAACGAAGAGAACGAAGTTCACGTTTCAAAAATTCCCTCCAAGCATCTTTATCTAAATGCTTTGCCGTGATGAAAATATCCTTATCGCCCCGACCACTAATATTGACACAAATAAACGATGCTTCAGGATAGCGCTGGATAATCACAGGAAGTTTTCCAATAACATGAGCGCATTCAAGCGCCGGAGAAATACCTTCTTTTTCAGAAAGCTTGCGAAATCCTTCCAAAGCCTCCTTATCGCTAGCCGAAAGAAATTTCACACGTCCCTGCTGATGGAGATAGGCTAACTCTGGAGCAATGCCCGGGTAATCTAATCCTGCCGAAATAGAATGCGTGGGCTGGACTTGCCCATCTGCATTTTGAATAAAATACGATTTATACCCTTGCACAATGCCCAGCTTGGGTTCTTTCATGCGAGAAGCATGTTCTCCTAGTTTCATGCTTTTGCCACCAGCCTCTATGCCCAGCATAGCAACCTTAGCATCGCTAAGAAAGGGCGTAAAAAAACCTAAAGAGTTTGAACCACCGCCAACGCAAGCACAGAGCAAATCCGGCAATCTTCCCTCGGCCTGTTTAAGCTGTTTTTTCGCCTCAACGCCAATGACAGATTGGAAGTCTCGCACTAAAAGCGGGTACGGAAAGGGCCCTAAAGCAGATCCTAATAAGTAATGCGTGGTTTTTAAATTTTCTATCCAATATTTCATGGCGGCATTCACGGCATCTTTAAGCCTTCGTGTGCCATCGGAGACCATGATGACCTTGGCACCAAGATTTTTCATGGCATATACATTGGGGTACTGCCGGAAGTAATCCTCCTCGCCCATGAAGATTTTGGCAGCTAGCTTGAATTTCGCCGCCACTGAAGCCACCGCTAAACCATGCTGCCCCGCCCCTGTCTCTGCCACAAGCTCTCGTTTTCCCATTCGCATGCAAAGCAAAGCCTGGCCCAGTACGTTGTTTAGCTTATGTGCCCCCGTATGAAGAATTCCTTCGTTTTTAATATAAATTTTAAGCGGCTGTTTCCGCTGCTTCCTTAAAGCAGAGCTTTTTCTGCTCTCTCGAAGTTCAGTTAGCTCCTCACTCAGATTTTTGGCAAACAAAAGTGGCGTGGGCCTGCCCCCATAACTTTGCAGAACACTCTTAAGCTCTCGCTGAAAGTGGCTATCAGTTTTAGCCTGCAGGTAACAAGCCTCAAGATCATCTAAGGCTTGAATAAGTAATTCTGGCACATACCGCCCCCCGAATTCTCCAAAGCATCTCTTTTTTAGGTAATTTCGGCGGAAAACTTCTGTTTTTTTCTTCATTTAACAATATTTATGATGTTTTTTCATACTTTCAATATAAAAAGAATTGTAATGGTTCATCTTAAAAACATCTTGGGCAAGCTCTGTTTAGCTTGCTTGAATTTCGAAGAAAAAACTTTGCTTTCCTCACGTAACAATAATTATAAGTTTTTTTCATAGCTTCAGCATAAAAAAACTTGTCCATCTTAAAAATATTTTAAGCAAGCTCTGTATAATTTGCTAAAACATCTCTTGTTTACATGTTTCTTAGCAGCTAAAGCTTAGGGTATTTATTTCAGTATTATCTTTACGGCTCTGCATTCTTGGCTGCGCATTCTTATTATTCGCGTTATTTCACATTATCATTATAATACGCTTGATATTTTTGAATAAGCTGTTTAAGTTTAGCCACATTTTTTATGCCCGGCGAATGCTCCACTTTGGAATTGACATCAAGGCAATAGGGGTTAAAAGCTAAAAATCTTCCTACGTTACCCGGGCCAATGCCGCCAGCAAGAATGCTGTTTTTCGCCTTATCTACCCATGGCTGAATGAGGGCATCTGGCAAACTTTCGCCCGTACCTCCATGCTGGCCTTTTGTGTAAAAATCTATCAGCACGGCATGTTCTAAAACTTGTTTTTTGTTTCTATACAGCCAAGCAGCATTTTTTTTATTGTTTTCATCTTTATTTTGAATACCCTCTTTTACCGCCCTTGTCCCTTTGAAAAAAAGATCGCCATAGCTATTTTGGGCTTGCTCTAGCGTTGTTTCGTCTTTCACTCGAAAAGCCTTCCATATCGCTAAACATGGGAACTGCTTTCTTAATTGCTCAATCATCTCTGCTGGCTCTTCGCCATGCAACTGAACCGCGCTTAGCTTTAGCATCTGAATGGCCGATTCTATAAAACTGTAAGGATGATTAACAAAAACGCCCACTAAAGGCAAGAGCGCTAAAGGCTCTTTGCCGGGCGCTACGAATGCGGATAATTCTTTTTTTGCTCCTTGTATAATAAAGAGCGCTTGTTTCAGAGTAAGCACACGCGGCGAGCCTTCATAGAAAATAAGCCCGCAAGCATCAAAACCTAAGGCTGTTGCCATGCTCATCGCCCCTGCCTGAGTAAGCCCGCAAACTTTTAGCTTAGGAAATTTAGAACGCTTCAAAAAACTGTCCGGCAAAGAAATAAGGCATGCGCTGTCTTAAGAGGCATGGCCCAGCTTAGCTAACATTTTTTGAAGGGCCTCGCCCGGAGATTCGCTTCGGAGTAACGATTCGCCCACAAGCGCGCCAGAAAATCCCTCTTCTCGCAAAGCCACTAAGCTCGCCCCATCGGCTATCCCTGATTCAGCGATGAGCGCAACATGACTGCGCCGCAAAAGATACTCTTTTACCTGAAACAAATTGGGCAAAGATACTTTGAAATCCCTAAGATTACGGCTATTAATGCCTATAAAGGCATGTGCTTCTAAGCCTGTTTCTTGCAAAGCCTCTACGGCGCTAGCCGCTTCGTTCTCATCATAGACTTCCACCAATGGCGTAAGCAAGAGTTCCGCTGATAGTTTCAAAAACGTTCTCAGGCGCTGGGCTGAAAGCAGCCTCACAATAAGCAAGCAAAGCTTCGCGCCCCGCTCTTTAGCCTGAAGAAACTGGGCTGGATGTACCATGAAGTCTTTTCTTAAAACAGGCAACGAGACTTGCCTGCTCACTGTTGCAAGATCCTGCAGGCTTCCTTGAAAATACATGCTTTCGGTAAGCACCGAAATAGCCGAAGCGCCGGCTCTTTCATAGGCTAAGGCCAAAGCTAAGGCATCGTAGTTTTTACGTATTAAGCCTTTCGAGGGTGATGCTTTTTTGCATTCTGCAATGAAGAAGAATTTTTGCTTCTTAAGAAATTTCTCTTGAACTACTGGCAGCAACACTGGCTGTTTTTCTGGCCTCTCTATTCTTGTTAGAAGGTCTTGTCCTTTTTCCTCCCAAAGAGCTTCCCACACTACGCTCTCTCG
>JAUXHF010000126.1 GCA_030621685.1 Spirochaetota bacterium | reverse complement strand
GCTTTCGTAGATTCCAAAGAAGAAATAAAGTCTCTGCGAAACAAAATCATGCATCCCAAAAGGTATTCAATCTCTATGGTAGCATGATCATGAATTTTCACCTTTGGGTATTTTTCATGAAAATTTTCAGTTAGCTCTTTTGGGGGGGATGCGGATGCTTCTGGCTCTGTAGAGCTATCAAGGTCGCTTTCTTTGTTTTTTTCGTGGAGTTTTTTCTTGAAAATATCTACAGCTTCCACTTCGCTTCGGAAGAAAGTCTCTAAGTTCTCTTTTTTTTTGATAACTTCCCTTTGCCGAATAAGAAATTTAGCAAACAAAACTTTATAACTATAACCCCATTTCGCTTCGAGAGCTTTATACTCCATCTCAATTACCTCAAGATAGTTTTTTTTTTCAGCCTTAGAGATGCCCATATTTACATGTCATAGCTATTTAGGAAATCTGGTCTTACTAATAAATTTCCAGCAAGCCTTCAGTTCCATCAAGGAAAAACCCTATAAAAAAGACTTTATACCTCATCATACTACACAATACTCTAAAGTTTAATCAAAATTAGATTCGGATTCACCAATATGCTCAAGATCTCCTGGAATTTCTTTGTAAACCACAATATCTTTATACTCTTCTCTACCCGTACCTCCGGGTATCATCTTACCAATAATAACGTTTTCTTTCAAGCCTTGCAGGTAGTCATAAGAGTTTTTAATAGCTGCTTTTGTAAGGACTTTAGTAGTCTCTTGAAAAGAAGCCGATGATATAAAGCTTTCTGTGTTTAGCGAGGCTTTCGTAAGCCCTAACAATATGTTTCTAACAACAGCAGGCTGTCCACCTTCTTTTAATACACTCTTATTCATAGCTAAAAGCTTATACTTATCAACTAGATTCCCGCGAATATACGGAGAATCACCCGGGTCGATAACTTCCATTTTCCGAAGCATTTGACGAACAATAACACCAATATGTTTGTCATTAATATTAACACCCTGACGTTTATACACCTCTTGTATATTATTAAGCACAAAACGATAAAGTTCAACTTCACCACGAATTCGCAAAATATCATGGGGGTTAATACTGCCCTCACTCATGGCATCGCCAACACGAACAGCATCGCCCGTTCGAACAAGAAGGGCATTTCCCGCCAGCACCACATGGCGCACCACTAAGCCAGTCTCAGCATTATTCACAAAAACAATACGCTTGCCTTTTTTCACAGGTCCCAGTTCAACAACGCCATCTATTTCTGCTAAGATAGCCGATACGGAAGGAATGCGAGCCTCGAAAATCTCCTCCACACGGGGCAGGCCCCCTGTAATATCGGTAGTCCGTTGCTGCACAGATCGTATTCTTGAGGAAACAACCGTGCCTTGCATAACCTCCTCACCTTCTTCCACTTGAATGGTACATCCAAGAGGTATCTCTGTAGTGATGGGTTCTCCTTCTTTGGGAACGATAATAAGCTTGGGATGAAGAGACTCTTCTTTAGGCGCGATAATACGTTTTACGCTTATTCCGGTAATTTCATCAACATCTTCACGCAACGTTCTGCCAAGATAAACATCGCTATATTTTACCACGCCACTTAGCTCGGCAATAATAGGTTCTTTTATCGTGTCAAAGCTATAAATAACATCATTTTTTTTAATAAACTCAAATTCTTCTTTTTCAAAACTTGCCCCCACCTCTACAATAGATTGATACGGAGAAGCCACATGAAAAATTTGTTTTTTATCTTTAGAAAAATACACATAGCCTAGTTTCGTTGGTTTACGCTCTAGGCCTTTTTTGTCAAGTCCTATAACGGTATCTAAATTCACACGCTGAGCATTTTCGATGCGAATCTCTGTTAAGAGTGACGTTTCAAAAGTCTCAATGATTCCCGCTAAAGTTAAATAACTACGACGTGGCGCAATAAGTTTTCCTTCACTATCACGAACTAAATTCTCGGGTAGATCCAAAATAACACTATCTAAGGGTACAGAAAAGTTGGGATCTCGTATCTCTGAAGAAGCCGTGCCACCAATATGAAAAGTACGCATGGTTAGCTGTGTGCCAGGCTGCCCAATCGATTGCGAGGCAATTATACCTATCACCTCACCAATATCTACATAGCGGTCTGTCGCTAAATTAATACCATAACATTTTCGGCATAAGCCGTTGGCCGTCTCGCAGGTAACCACCGTACGTATTTTCACCTTTTCAAGATCGTATTCATCAATTTGAATAGCCATCTGCTCGCTGATGATCTCATCCGCTTGAAGAATGATATCTCCATTATAAGGGTTTAAGATCTCATCGGCGGTAAAACGACCTACCACTCTGTCTGAAAGCTTTTCAATAATCTCTCCACCCGACTTAATTGGGTAAATCTCGATTCCAGCAATGGTGCCGCAGTCGTCTTCAATGATGACCATGTCCTGAGACGTATCTACAAGTTTTCTAGTAAGATAGCCGGCATCCGCCGTTTTTAAAGCCGTATCCGATAGCCCCTTCCTAGCGCCATGCGTGGATATGAAGTATTCTAAGACATGAAGCCCTTCTTTAAAGTTTGATTTAATCGGCATGTCAATGATCTCACCCGATGGCCTGGCCATCAGCCCGCGCATGCCAGCCAATTGGCGGATTTGTTGCTTACTGCCTTTTGCTCCTGAAACAGCCATAATATATAAGGAGTTGTGGCCGTCTTGGTTTTTCTTCAAGCCTTCCATCATAATCTGCGTTATTTCATCGTTAGCAGACGTCCATAAGGATATGTTTTTCTGATATCGCTCTTCTTCACTAATAACCCCATCTTGATAGCTCTTATTGTTCTTAGAAACTTCCCCTTCCGTTTGCTTAACGATGGAATATTTCTTATCGGGAATGATGATATCTTCTAAAGAAATCGTATTGGCAAAAATCGTAGAATAGTGAAAGCCAAGCTCTTTTATTTTATCGAAAAGCAAGAAGGTTCTATAGTGTCCATTTCTCTTATAAACGCTCTTAATCAGCAGGGCTAAAGCTGCATCATCTACCACCTGATTAATAAGCGGAAAGTCTTCGGGGAAGACACTGGAAAGCAAAATCCTACCCGGAGAGGTCGGGATAAAACGCTTAGCAGGCTTATCAGCTCTATCAAAACTTGTTTCCTTAGCTAAAGCTTCATCTTTAATAAAAATTTCTGCTTGAATGTCAACCCTCTCGGCGCCCAATGCCTTCATAACATCTTCACGAGAATGAAAGAGCATGCCTTCGCCTTTAACCTTCTTGCGTAATAAGGTAAGACCATAAATCCCAAGAACAATATCTTGCGTAGGCGTAACAATGAGTTCGCCATTTGCCGGATTAAAAATATTAAATGGCGCAAACATAAGAAGCCATGCTTCAATTTGTGCCTCTGGGCTTAAAGGCAAATGCACGGCCATTTGGTCGCCATCAAAGTCTGCATTGTAGGCCACACATATTAAGGGATGCAGGCGGATGGCTTTCTCATTCGTAAGAACAGGCTCGAAAGCCTGAATGCCAAGCCTATGTAGCGTAGGGGCGCGATTCAGTAACACAAGACGACCAGAAACTACCTCATCTAAAACTGCCCAAACCTCTGAGCTTTCAGATTCGATAAGTCGCTTGGCACTTTTCATGTTGTACACAATCTTCTTCTTCATAAGACGGCGCATAATGAAAGGCTTGAATAGCTCTATCGCTATTTTTCTTGGAATACCACATTCATTTAATTTAAGCTCTGGGCCTACCACAATGACCGAGCGTGCCGAGTAATCTACACGTTTTCCTAACAGGTTCTGGCGGAAGCGTCCTTGCTTGCCTTTAAGCGTATCGGAAAGAGATTTCAAAGGACGATTGCCCACGCCCCGAACCACTCGGCGTCTTCGAGTGTTATCAAACAGCGCATCTACAGATTCTTGTAGCATACGCTTTTCGTTTTTTACAATGATATCTGGTGCCTTTAGCGCTATAAGTTTGTTCAGCCTATTATTTCTGTTAATGGTCCTGCGATAAAGATCATTGAGGTCTGAAGTGGCAAAACGCCCGCTATCAAGCTGCACCATAGGCCGAAGCTCTGGCGGAATAACCGGGATAACGTTAAGCACCATCCATTCAGGCCTGTTCAAAGAATTGTGAAAGTCTTCTAATAAGGAAAGCCGCACAATGCGACGTCTATCAAAAGCACGAGAGCCGGCAATTTTACGGCGCAATATATTAGCTTCGTTTTCTATATCCAGCTCTTGCAGCATTTCTTGAATGACATCGGCGCCAATACCAGCTTTAAATCGCTGTCCAAAATTCTCTCGAAACTCGTAATATTCTTTTTCTTTCAGCAGGTCTAGGCGTTTAATATCGGGAACATCACCGGGGTCTGTTACAATGTACTTTTCATAGTAAATAATAGATTTTAAGGCAATAATACTCAAATCTAAAAGCAAGCCTATGCGCGATGGCACAGCAGCATAAAACCAAATATGCACCACAGGACAAGCCAGTTCAATATGCCCCATGCGCTCTCTACGAACCTTTGAGTTGGTAACTTCAACATTACAAACATTACAAACCACGCCTTTAAATCGCATGCTCTTAAAACGACCACAGAAACATTCCCAGTCCTTTGTGGTACCAAAAATACGCTCACAAAAAAGGCCATCTTTCTCTGGACGCAAAGTGCGGTAGTTGATGGTCTCGGGTTTTTGTAGTTCGCCATATGACCAACTACGTATTACCTCTGGAGAGGCTATTCCTATACGAATTTTTGAATAATTGTGATTTATATCTTCCATATATTTTTGTGCTGAACCTAAAAATTTTTATTCAAACTAGCTGCTTAAACAAGCAAACAAGCAAATTTCCCACTTAGACAAGATGCGTGTCTTCCCACTTAGACAAGATGCGTGTCTTCCTGTTTTTTCTTCAAAACAGCATTTACAATGTTATCTTCTTCATCAAACATTTCAATATTAAGACCTAATCCACGAAGCTCGCGGACAAGTACGTTAAACGATTCTGGGATGTCTGGAGCCGAAACATAATTCCCACGAACAATACCTTCGTATATCCGTGTTCGTCCTTCAATGGCATCGGATTTCACAGTAACAAATTCTTGCAAAATGTTAGCTGCTCCATAGGCCTGCACCGCCCATACTTCCATCTCACCTACTCTTTGTCCGCCGAAATAGGCTTTTCCACCCAAAGGCTGCTGCGTCACCAAAGAATAGGGGCCAGTTGAACGAGCATGTATTTTCTCATCGGCAAGATGTGCCAGCTTCAGATAATACATAAGACCTACGGTAACTCTATTTTTAAAAGCCTCGCCTGTGCGACCATCGTATAAAGTATATTTCCCGTCCTTGGGAAGGCCCACATCTTCCAATATGCTTTTTATTTTATCGTATCCAATGCTATTGAAAACAGGCGTTGCAAATTTCACGCCAGCTTTCAATCCGGCCATGCCCAGTACAGTTTCCATGACCTGACCAATGTTCATCCTTGAAGGCACGCCTAAAGGATTAAGCACTAACTGCACCGGCCTGCCATCTTCTAGAAAAGGCATGTCTTCTTGCGGAATAATGCGAGCGACTATCCCCTTGTTTCCATGGCGACCAGCAAACTTATCACCTTCACGAAGCCTTCCTTTTTTCGCTAAAAAAACTTTCACTTTTTCAATGACGCCCGGCCTAAGATCTCCGCGGTTTTCAGAGGTGTAGCGCCGAACACTGATAATCGTCCCCTCGGTGCCATGTGGCACACGCAAAGATGAATCTTTAACATCACGAACCTTCTCACCGAAAATCGAATAGAGAAGCCTAAATTCAGGAGTAACCTCGTTTTGGCTTTTCGGGGCAAGTTTCCCCACAAGAATATTTCCCGGCTTAACCTTAGTCCCCACCGTAATAATTCCATTTTCATCAAGTTCTTTATAGTCTTCTTCAGAAATATTGGGAATATCACGAGTGATGCGTTCATCGCCAAGCTTTGTTTCTCTAGCTTCAACTTCAAACACCTCTATATGAATAGAAGTATAGACGTCTTCCTTCAAAAGCTCCTCGCTCATGACGATGGCATCTTCAAAATTATAGCCTTCCCAAGGCATGAAGGCCGTAAG
>JAUXHF010000164.1 GCA_030621685.1 Spirochaetota bacterium | reverse complement strand
TGGCATGCCTTGTAGCATAGCCCTCGAAACAATTTAAAAGCCAGCTTAAGCCTATCAAAATAGGCTTAAGCTGGCTTTTCCCCAATCTTATATATTGCTTCTCTTTCTGAAAATAGCTTAGCATGCCGGTGTTAAATTGATATAATCATCTGCAGGCACAGGTTTACCTCTGCTTCACCGATAATGAACATGAATTTACTTTAATCAGATACGGTTAATGTACAAAAAAAAACTGCTTACTTTCTAAATGTTAAATATAAGCCTAAATTCCCGTAAACATGATTACAATATTAACCTTAGCTTTGTTTTGATGTTTTCAAATTTTTAAGCGAAACATTCATTCACCAGCTAAATTCTAAACTAAATTATGAAGTAACTACAGACTTACTTTAAAACTAAACTTAAATTGCTCAAAAATAATTTACAAAAGAGTAGTTTTATGAAAGGAGTGTAATTTTATGAATCCGCAAGCAAAAATCCTCAACGATGTTATTGAAAGCCAAAGCCCAGCCTTATATTCGCTATTAAGTAAGCGCGGGAAAAGTCTTTTTTTTCCCGCCAAAGGCATTATGTCTCAGGCCAAAGAGGCTAAGGAAGCAGCGGACAGCAACTTAAATGCCACCATTGGCATAGCTCAAGATGCAGATGGCCCGCTTGGGTTTAGCTCACTTCGAAGGTTTATTAGCGATGAGCTATCGGGCGCGGAGATTTTCAACTACTCTAGCTCCTATGGAAACCAAAAGCTTCGAGAGCTTTGGCGGCAGCGCATTATTGAGCTTACCCCATCTTTGAAAGATAAGGTTTTTTCTATGCCGCTTGTTACCGCCGGGCTTACCCATGGCTTATATATAACTTGTCAGCTATTTTTAGATGCTGGGGAAACCATCGTCCTCCCCGATAAGATTTGGGGAAATTATCGGCTCATGATTCAAACGAACCACAAGGCCAATATCGTCTCTTTCCCATTTTTCAAAAACCAGCACTTTCATCAGCAGGCTTTCGAGACATGCATCCATGAGCAAGCCGAAAAAACTGGACAAGTTCGTCTTATTTTGAATTTCCCTAACAATCCTACGGGCTACTCGCCAAGCCCGCAAGAAGCAAAAAACATTATCAAGAGCCTCTTGAAAGTAGCCGAGCAAGGAGCACGGCTCCTTGTTATTTTAGATGAGGCTTATTTCGGCTTGTTTTTTAAACAAGATATTTATAAGTATTCGCTTTTCTCGGAATTAGCTGACTTACACGAGAACATTACGGCTGTAAAACTCTGCGGATCTACAAAAGAGTTTTTCGCTTGGGGCTTTCGTATCGGTTTTATCACTTTTGCTAACAAACTTGCCAGTAAGAGTAGCCCTAATAGCCCTAAGCTGTTTTATGATGCCCTCGAGAAAAAAGCAGCCGGAAACCTGCGTGCCAGTGTTTCCAACTGCAGCACTTTATCCCAAAGCATGCTCACTCGTTTGCTATCTGAATCTAGCTATAAAGAAGATTTCAAAAAAAATTATGATATTTTAGAAGTTAGGTTGAAAGAAGTACAAAGAGTCCTTCAAAATAAAGATTATGAAAAATTTTTCATTGCCTATCCCTATAACTCGGGATATTTCATGCTCGTAAAACTTCAAGGCGAGCTAGCGCTTAAGGCCGAAACTGTTAGAACCATGCTTCTAGAAAAACATAAAGTTGGTGTTATTGCTACCAGTGAATCTGATATCCGTATAGCCTTCTCATGCATAGAAAAACAACATATAGCCAAAGTTTTCCAAGCACTCTACAGTGTTTGCCAAGATTTAAGTTCATAATATTCATCTTGCTAGGCATGCTTAAAGCTCATCGAAAAACTAAAAGATGCTAATCAACACTGAAATGCAGTGTTTTTCAAATAAAACAATAAGCTGAACGTTTAATCAAAACCTTATTGTTTTCTTGCCTTTTTCTTGTATATACTGATATCTCTGCATATTTTTATAGCTTAATATTGCTTAAACAGCGTAAAAGTAAGAGCCAAGCGTTAAACAAATATAAAATAGAGTAGTTGTTAAATTATTTATATGTATGCTAAGCGAAATTCTAGCAAATGAATGAATAAATGAAAAGAAAAATTTTTATTGGACTCGTCTTGAGCATTGGTATAGCTTTTGGCCTGTTTTTCTGGTTACGTTTTAGCGAAAATACTGAAAATACTGTTAGCAACATACCATCACAAAAAAGCTTATCTGAAGAAGCAAGAGAAAACTTAGCCAATATCAATATTGAAGATTTCAAAACACTTTCCTATAAAAAAGATTTGCTAACATGGAAATTGGTTTCGAAAAAGGCAGCTGTCTATGAGGAAAAAAACCTTACCAAGGTGCTTTCAGTCGATTTAATTTTTTTTAACGAAGATCAAGAGCCAACTTCTTTTGTCCTAACTGATGAGGCGGTTATCGAAAATGACACGAGAAATATAACCATGAAGAAAAATGTCCGTATCAAAAATACCAAAGGAACTTCTATTAAAGGGCAGCTTTTCTATTGGAACAATAACCTTGAACAACTAAGCTCTGAAAAAGAAGTGGAGCTCACGAAGTCTAACGGCTTTAAGATTGTTGGAACAGGTTTTTCCACAGATAAGAATTTGGAAAGCATCCATTTCGACTCTCAAGTAAGCGGCACCCTCAATGCCGAAAGTGATTTGGAAGAGGACTTTTTTAATGTTGAATTTGACAAGTAAGTATTCTAAGAAAGGGCTATCTCTAGCTCACCGCTGCCCTGGCTGTTTTGGCGGCAAATTGTTTCCGAAATTCCTCATGCTCGCCCTAAGTTGTTTTCTCAGCATACTTTTAGCCCAGGCCCAGGCCCATGCCCAGGGCATTAAATACAGCGCCAACAATGTTGAACTTAAGCCCAAAGAAGATAAAGCCGTGCTTACTGGCAATGCCTTTGTTCGCAAGAAAAACCAAGGGCTAAAAGCCGATAAAATTATCATGGATAATAAAAACAATGTGGCTGAAGCTTTTGGCAAGGTCATTTTCTTGAATCGAGACCAGGGAGTCTATTACAAAGGCGACTTCGTACTCTATCAAATAGAAAAAGAAACTATTCTTAGCAAAGGAAATGCTTCCATCGAAAATAGGAAAGAAAACACCTTCATTGCCGCCGACCAGTTTAACGTAGACATGAAAAAAAACACCATCATCTCTGATGGGCATACCAAGATAACCGCCGATAAAGGAAGCGCTAAGGAAACCTATATTGAAGGCGATCGTTCAATATACAACCTTAATGATAAATCTATATCTGTGTTTGGAAACGTTAGCATTATAGATAAAGAATTGGTAAACAATGTCTATGTTGAAAACTATCACATAACTTGTCTTGAGGCCGTTTACATAGCCAGCGAACAAGTCCTTGAATGCAAACAGAACGTTCATGCCCAAAAACCCGATTCTGATAGCTTTTTAACCAGCGATTTTCTGCGTCTCGAAAAACAAAGTGGCGATGGTCTTGCCATAGGAAATGCCGTATTCTTGCAGAAAAAAGAAAAAAACAACATCATAAATAAGGCCGAACGCATGCAGCTTTTTTCTGAAAAAGATACCATTGTTATGTCTGAGAATGTTGTTATGTATGAAGAAACCTTCGATGGAAAGCCCTTAAGTACCCTAAGCTGCGATTCTGCCACAAATTACCTTGGCGAAAAATCCATCTTAGAATGTTATGGGAATGGCAAACTACGTAACTTTATTAAAGACACCAAAGTCGATGCCGATTTGTTTATCTACTACTACGAAAAAAGAGTTGGCTATGCAAAAGAAAAACCCGTAATGATAATACAGCAAACTCCCAAGAGTATTATTCATATCTACTCCCCAGAAATGCGCTACCAGGCTGATGAAAAGAAAATATACATTTCAAAGCCTGTTTCCATCACCAACTACCAAACAAATGAAAACAACGTAGTCTTCACCAACCAAACGATCTTCTGCGATACCGGCGTCTACGATTTCCGATACAGCGAAGATTCGCAGTTCAAATGTACCGGCCATGTCGTCATTCATGATGAGGCAGAAAATACCGACATTTTCTCGGAGCGGCTCACTCATCTTTTTTCAGAAGATACCACTTATTTAACAGGAAATGCCAACTTCATCCAACATTATAGCAATGGCGATACCGTAAAAGGAAAAGCTGAAGAAATACAGCTCTATTCTCTTGAAAAACGCATTGACCTCTTGTACGATGTTGTGGTTGAAGAATTTGATGGCGGCAGCCAGCTTGCTACCTCACGCTTTCGTGGCCCAAAGCTTAGCTATCTGTATAAAGGCGAAACACGCCAGTATACAGGCAGTCCCAATGTTCTTTTAGAGAAACCCTTAGACAATTCTTTTGTGCGCAGCGAATATTTATTTTACGATGTCGCAAGCAATACCGTGCTTATGCAAACTAATGCTGTTTTTGTCAATGAAAAAGAAGACCATACAAAAACCTTAGCCTATGCCGATACGATGAAAGTATTCCTTGATGAAGATCGCAGCGAACTTATGGGAAACATTAGCATCACAGAAATACCCCTGCAAGCAAAACTGCCTCGACAGTTTTTGCCGAACAATCCTTACACAAAAAAATACGATTATATTTTATGTGATACCGGAGAATACTTTTTCAAACAAGATAAAGAAAAATTTAACTGCTATGACAACGTACAAGTTTTTAGACCTAGCGAAAATACCATCATTAACGGTGATATTCTAACCCATTATTTTCCAGAAAATTATTCGGTTTTAGAAACCAAAGTAGGCCGAAAAAACCTTGCTGAAAAAAATAAAGCCAATAAGCTTAATCAAACTGCCCATAGCACAGAAACTTCTTCTGCCAAGC
>JAUXHF010000035.1 GCA_030621685.1 Spirochaetota bacterium | reverse complement strand
CGGCATGGTTTTTTTCTAATTTCATAGATAGCTTGCTAGCTTAGCTTCAGAGTTTGGAAGTCAATATATAAATATTTTTCTTAAGCTGGCTTCTGCTTTTTTCTCAAGCTGCGCTTTTTTCTCAAGCTCCGCTTTTTTCTCAAGCTCCGCTTTTTTCTCAAGCTCCGCTTTCACAGCCTGTTTGTCGGCATGGTTTTTTTCTAATTTCATAGATAACTTATTAGCTTAGCTTCAAAGTTTGGAAGTCAATATATAAATATTTTTCTCAAGCTGGATTCTGCTATCACAGCCTGTTTGCCTGCATGTTTTTTGCTCATTTCATAGATAGCTTGCTAGCCTAGCTTCAGAGTTTGGAAGTAGCTTGGATTTTTTTCAAGACATGGAAGACCTGCTGCATGTGCTGCTCTAGGCCTATGGAAATACGGATGGAAGTATGTAAGCCTGGTTCATTAAAATAACGAACGAGAATATTTTGCTCGCGGAGGAGTTTGAAAACGGCGGCAGCGGCGCTATGGCTCTTTGTCAGGTAGCCAAGTTTCTGCCAAGAGTTTGGGGGCTTGCAGAGAATGAAATTTGCCTCTGAGTGTGGCAGCGAGAATCCTAAGGATTGAAGGTTCTTAGCAAATTTTTTTCGAATCTGCTTTATCTGCATACAGGATTCTTGCATGGCCGAAAAATTCTGAAAGGCCACCTTGCCAAGGGCCTGTGTTAAGGCATTTACGTTGTAGGGGTCTAGCACCTTTCGCATCCACTGTATTATTTTTACGTTGGCTACGGCGTAGCCCAGCCGAAGACCAGCCAAAGAAAAAGATTTTGATAGCGTTCGAATGACAAGAAGGTTATGGCAGCTTGTGGCTATGGTATATAAGCAGTCTCCAAAAAAATCGCCATAGGCTTCATCCACTACAAAAAGCTTTTTGGGGTTTTCCTTAAAGATGCCAAGCAGCTGCTGGCTAGACATGGCCGTGCCACTAGGCGAATGAGGGTTGGCAAGAAAGCATACTTTTGCAGAGCTTTGGCGAAGCTGCTTGGCATTGAAGTGAAAGGCTGTATCTACGTCTAACCAGAAAATTGGAATGTTATATAAGTGAGCATAGGTTTGGTAGGCCTTGTAGCTTGGGCGGCAAAGGGCTAGGGAATCGCTTTTAGTTAAGTAAGCCCGGAAAACAGCGCCTAGGAGTTCATCGGAGCCATTAGCAAATACCAGATTTTCTGCTGGCAGGTGCAAGGCTGCTGCGGCAGCTTTGCGTAATTCTAGGCAACTGGGGTCGGGATAGAGCCGAAGCTGCTCTGCCTTAAAATCTTGCAAGGCTGTTAAAACCGCCTTTGCTGCAGGGAAAGGATTTTCGTTAGTATTAAGTTTTATGAGCGGCAGATCATTTTCTTGTGGCTGCTCGCCGGGGGTATAAGCATCAAAATGTTGCAGTTCGGCGCTTACTGGTATTTCTTGAAAGTCCATGGGGTTTTAAGCAATGGCAAACCATGCTCTATTGCCAACATTAAGTTTTGTTCTATCTTCTCAATAAATATTGGCTAGCTTCTGAATAACAAAACTTGCCCAAAACTTAGTATAAAAATTAGAGTAAGGAGATCATGCCCATAGCAGCTACTTTCTTAAATATAAGCATTCTTAGCGCTAGAAGCAGGCTTTTTTTCAGTATGCAGGAGTCTTTGTTTTGAGTTGATTATTTCTTCAAGATTAGCTAAGTATTGAAGCGAATCGAAATATTTCTTTGCTTTTCTCGTAGCTGTGCCTTGCCCAGCAGGCTGCTTGAGGGAATCAAGGTTATTTCTTAATTATAAGCATTCTTAGGGCTAGAAGCAGGTTTTTTTTCAGCATGCCGAAGTCTTTGTTTTGAGTTGATTATTTCTTCAAGATTAGCTAAGTACTGAAGCGAATCGAAATATTTCTTTGCTTTTCTCGTAGCTGTGCTTTGCCCGGTAAGCTGCTTGAGAGAATCAAGGTTATGTTGGAATAGGTCATCATCTCCTTTTTGTAGCCATGTTAAGGCCGCATAATAATATCCTGCCGGATTTACATATTTGACAGCAGTGTTTTCCCCCATATAGCCTAATAAAGTGAAGCCTTCTAAGGCTTTGGTATAGTTTTTTGTTTTGTAATAAAGTATGGATAGTTTTAGACGCATACTTTCAGTGAAGGCCGAGGCATTGTTTTCTAAGACATTTTCTAGCAAGCTAATGGCATCTTGCGGATGGCCAGCACGAATAAGTAAGTTAGCTTTTAAACTCGTAATAAAGTGAATATCCTTTTTTGTTTTCACTATCTTCGTTTCATAAAATTTCAGCATAAGAAAGCAAGTATAGTAAGCTTTCTGCTGGTATAACCAGTGTATAGTAGAGATGAAATCTTCTTTATTGGGCAGAGTTTTTTTATGCAAGGCTTTAAGAACCATTTTTGCTAAACTTTGCCATAAAATGCCTTCTTTTTGTCCTGAAGCTAAGTTAAGGTAAGTATTCCAATAGCGCGGAGATTGCTGTACATCAAATATCGAGAGGTTAAGCGATGCATAAAAATAATAAAAAGCTGTTTTATGGAAGCGGTAAAGCTTAAGGAAATGCTGATGTGACTTTTCATGGTTTTCACCATAAAGGTATAAGAGAGCTGTGTTAGCAGTAGCCGTAGTCTTCGATTCCAGCGTTTGAGCATTGTTGAAATGCAGGAGAGATTTTTTAAGTTTATATTGAATAGGATATTTGAGATCATTATTAAAAAAATCTTCTTGTAGCTGCCTTTCAATAAGCCATTTTGCCAAAAAAACCTCATCAAAAGAGGTATTCCAAAGAGTCGGGCTTAGCGGCGAATGCAGAAAGAACATATTTTGGCTTATATTCTTTTTGTTGGGAGTAGTTACTGAATTTGCTAGGGGTTTTTTCTCTGCTTGAGCGTAGAGAGCTGTAAAGAGTAAGGAAATGGCATAAAAGACCAAAAGGCTGAAATGACTGTAATGAGAGCTTGGTTTCAAAGGATGTTATTATTCTATTTTTTTTGTTTGTATAATTTTCGATACTTAGGATGTAAAAAATTAGCAGAAAGAGTTTTTTATGTTGCTAGCAAGTTATGTATGAAAAGCCTTTAGTAAAAAAGATTGTTTTATGGCGGCATTACATGAAGAATATACTAAATATAAGGAAGATACGACCTAAGAGCTTAGGCTTCGTAGAAAAAACAAAAAGATATAGAGAATAGCAGTAAGCATGCAAATAGCAAAAATTTTCTTTGAAGGTGATTCCAGTACAGGTTTTTTTCTACGAAAGCCGTAAGAATAGCGATCGCTGGGCTTATAGTGAAACTGGTAATTTTTTTGTGCTTGTTTTTTCTCTGAATTTTCAGCTTGCCTTGTGAAATCTGTTGCTTTAAATTTCCCTGCAGATTCCTTCGGAAAACTAGCCGAGATGTTGCCTTTGTTTTTTGAAAAAAAATTTTTCATAAAGCCCCTCTTCTGCCTGCAAATTTATAGCTTAACCTTAATTTATATTACTAGGATGCTGTAGCAAAGAATTTTACTTCCAACTATAGAAACGAAGCCCGCCCGATTCGGGATAATAGCCTACTAGCTCTTTGCCGTTAAATTCAAGGTTTTGAGGGTAGCCGGCAAGTATTGAGAATTTCTTTAGCCCTAAGAAGCTTTTCTCTAAGAGCGAGTCGAAACGAAAAATAAAGGCTGATTGGCTTTCATCAAACTTTGTACTTACTATTTGTTCTTGTTCATTCATGTGAAAGAAGTGGAAATCTTCTATGTTAAGGCGCTGGCTTTCTAAGTTTTCTTTATTTTTTAAATTATAACGTACAATTATGAATTCTTTAGAATTTGTTACTTGAACATCCTGATAGATAATAAGAATTTCTTTTGGGTTAGCCGTAAAGGCAATATCTAGATACTTAAGGTCTTTATTGATCAGCCGTTTTTTCGAGGCTAAAGAGTAAGCTTGGGCATGGCCTTTTGCTGTTACCGCTATTAAGGTATCCTTTGAGAGCTTTATGTTAAATCCCTTTACGCCATACTCGCGAAGGGCGGCGGCATCTGCTATATTTTTACGAGCGCTATAGCTTAAGTCTAGGGTTTCTTGGGCTATGCTAATTTCTTTAAACCTCATATTTTTCTTGCTAGCTAGGCTATATAGGTTTATGTCCATGCTGTACATAAGCACAGGGCTTTTGCCAGTCTCGGTAAACACTTGTGCTTGGCTACAGATGAGTATTAATCTTTTAAGGCCAAGAAGCAGCTTGGGAGTCTGGCAGCTAGGGCTGTATTTAAAAGTCAGATATTTGTCGGCTGAATCAAGGAGCAGTAAGGTGTGCTGCTTTGCTAAGAGCAAAGCAAAGTTACCATCGTAGATGGCAAAAGTTTTTGCTACATGCTTATTTCTGCTATTGGAAAAGCGAAAGGCCTTGCCCAAAGTTTTTTGTAGGGTGGCCTCAGAGAGAAAACTTATTTCTGTTTGTTCAAAGTAGGGTTTAAAAGAATTTTTTTTCTGCAAATAGCTAGCACTAAGAAAAATGGCTAGGCCCAGCAGGCAGAACAAAAAGAGGTAACGAAATGCTTTGCTTTTGCTAAGCTGAAACAGCCTAGCCGGCAAGGGCCGAGCCATGGTTTAGCCTCCCTCTTTTCTAAGGCAGCAATGTTTATACTTTTTCCCGCTTCCGCAATGGCATGGTTCATTGCGCCCAATTTTATTGAAATTTTTCACGGTTTGTGCTGTTTTTGTCAGCGTAGCTTGAGCCGAAGAGCCGCCCCCAGAAAAAATAGATTGGCGGCTTTCTTGATAGCGCGGCTGGCTGCTCTGGGAACGTCCGGGTAACATAGATAAAGAACGAGAGCCTAAGCCAGAAGAACCTCTTTCTTCTGGCTCTTTTAGGCGTAATTTAAACAGTGTTTGCACGCTTTCTAAGTGAGTAGCCGCTACCATTTCCTTAAACATCCTAAACCCTTCGCGTTTAAATTCGGTCAGAGGCTTTCTTTCCCCGTAAGCACGCAGCGATATTCCCTCACGAAGATGATCCATATTCAGTAAATGTTCTTTCCATTTGCTGTCAAGCGTCCGAAGCAAAACGTAACGTTCTAGGTCCTCCGCTATAGATGCAAAGGTTTTTCGTTTTTGCAAATAATGATCTTCGGCAAACGTTGTCATTTGCAGCAGAATATCATCGTAGTCGGTAGCCAAAAACAATGGCTGTTCAAAGGGAAGCGGCATTTCCAAAAAACCCTCACACCATTGTTTTGTGCG
This sequence comes from Spirochaetota bacterium, assembly GCA_030621685.1. Taxonomy (GTDB): domain Bacteria; phylum Spirochaetota; class UBA12135; order COTS27; family COTS27; genus JAUXHF01. The sequence continues at coordinate 6,055 of JAUXHF010000035.1, read as the reverse complement.
CTCATAAAACTTGGAGTTTTTTTGTTTTTTACCCTCGTTTAGAAATTCAAGCTGAGTTTCTAACAGCTTAGCCAAATATAAATTTATTTCGCTAAGAGTGTCTTTTCCTTCTAAGAATAAGTTCCGTTCTTTGTAAATGTAGCTACGCTGAATATTAATGACATCATCGTACTCAATAAGATATTTTCTGATATCGAAGTTAAGCCCCTCAATTTTCTTTTGAGCGGATTCTATTTGCCTTGAAATGAGCGGATGCGATATTTCATCGCCTTCTTTCATGCCAAGTTTCAGCATGATCTGCGAGAGCTTGGGCGATTGAAAGCGGCGAATGAGTTCATCTTCTAAAGAGATGTAAAATATGGAAAGACCAGGGTCGCCTTGTCTTCCGGAGCGTCCACGAAGCTGGTTGTCGATACGCCGAGACTCATGGCGTTCGCTGCCGAGTATCATAAGACCGCCCAGGGCGGACACGCTGGCATCAATTTTAATATCCGTGCCTCGTCCTGCCATGTTGGTGGCAATGGTTACGGCTCCGCGCTGCCCAGCTTTTAGAACGATTTGTGCCTCTCGTTCATGCTGCTTGGCGTTTAGCAACTCATGCTCTATGCCTTGATGGTTTAGCATTTTACTTAGCTTCTCGGACTTTTCTACCGAGACGGCGCCGATGAGTACGGGTTGCCCTGCTATGTTTAATTTTTTTACTTTATTGACGATGGCTACGATTTTTTCTCGTTCGGTGCGGTATATTTTATCGGTTTCATCGCGGCGAATAACCTTTTGGTTAGACGGAATAGAGATGACATCAAGGTTATATATTTTCTTGAATTCTTCGGCTTCGGTTAGCGCGGTGCCGGTCATGCCAGATTTGATTTTGTAAAGCCTGAAGTAGTTTTGCAAGGTGATGGTGGCAATGGTTTGGTTTTCCGAAAGAATTTTGACAGCTTCTTTGGCTTGAATAGCTTGGTGCAGGCCATCAGAGAAATGACGACCTTCCATTTTCCTGCCGGTGAACTCATCAATAATTTTTACATGTCCATCTTCTACAATGTAATCAACATCACGAGAGAAGAGCTTATGAGCTTTTAATGCCTGCGTAAGATGATGCACGGTTTCAGTATTTTCTGCGCCGTAAAGGTTTTCTATCGATAAATGCTTCTCGACCGTTTGAACGCCATCATCGGTAAGCGTAACGTTTTTGTCTTTAATATCAATGTAATAATCGCCAGTGCCGGGGATGTCTTTGTTGTCATCGCCTTTCTGAGCTTGTTTCAAAAGTGGGATGATTCGGTTGATGTGGTAATATTTTTCCACATTCGATTCTGATGGCCCAGAAATAATAAGCGGGGTTCTGGCCTCATCGATGAGGATGGAGTCGACTTCATCAATAATGCAGAAATAGTGGTCGCGTTGGACTTTATCTTCTTTTTTGATAACCATGTTATCGCGGAGGTAATCGAAGCCAAATTCGTTGTTGGTGCCGTAGGTGATATCGGCGGCATACGCTCTTTGTTTTTCTTCATGCGATAGGCCATGTTGCAGGAAGCTCACGCTAAGACCTAATTTTTCGTAAACGGGCGACATCCAAAGGGCATCTCGTTTAGCTAAATGGTCATTCACCGTTACCACATGGACGCCCTTGCCTTCTAAGGCCCTAAGGTAGGCCGTAAGAGTGGCTGCCAGTGTTTTTCCTTCGCCCGTTTTCATTTCGGCAATATTCCCCTCGTAGAGTACCAATCCACCTATCAGCTGCACTTCAAAATGCTCCATTTGCAAACTGCGTTTAGCCGCCTCTCGTACCAAGGCGAAGGCTTCAACCACTAAGCTATTTAGGGGGGCTCCTTGGGCAATTTTCTCCTTCAGGGCTTGGGTGTAGCCGTGAAATTCTTCGTCTTTTAAAGCGACCATGGCCGCTCTCTGCTGGGTAATTTTATTCACGTAAATATTGAGCCGTTTCACCTCTCGCTCATTTCTTGTGGAAAAAAATTTTGTTATAAGTTCCATAGTTTCTACCAGTTATACCAATGCTATTTTGTTTTCTTTAGCTATGCTTGAAGCGCTTTGTAAGCCTATGCTTGAAGCGCTTTGTAAGCCATGTTCTTGTATTTCCAAATCTGACCTTAGCGTAGCACGGCGATTTAGTTTAAGTTTATATTTCATATTACAATATCAATATAATACTAAATACTTAGAAGTAGCTCACAAAAAATTTCTTGCAAAAAGATTCAAATTCGAAAAGAATTGTAAAATACCTTTTAAAACACTCATGTGTTAAACTTTCTATAACATGTAACGATTTATATGGCTTTTTTCAAAAAAAAACTTTGTTTTCAAAAAAAACTTTGATGTCTTAATAGAAAGAAACTATAAAAAAACCTTTTATGAAAATACACCTAGGCTTAGAAAACTTTCTTAAAGGAAAGAAGGGGGAGGCAAGAGTGGATGTTGTGGGAAAACCACGATATTGCCTTACGTTTGGTAAATTTGAGGCTTTTCATATGGGGCATGAGTGCATCATTCGCATGTTACTACATAAAGCGAAACGGGAGAACACGAAAAGCTTGGTTCTCTCATTTCTGCCTCCCCAAAAGGGCTTGGCATGGCTTTTAGCAAGACAGCAGCGGTTTCAAGATTTAGCGGAAAATAAGCTTTCGGCAAGCATTTCTGGGCTTCATGCTTTATCGGGTAGGGTTTCGCCTCGAAAAAACATAGAGGCCATCTTCAGAGCGTTTGGCGTAGATGATCTTCTTTATTTAGATTGGGAGCTTACAAAAAGCATATCGTATGTGGATTTTCTGGATACTTTAGCTAAAAAAATTACTATGGTAAGCCTTGTTGCTAGTGAAAAGCTAGCTATTGGCTGCGATAGAAAAGGCAGCCCACAGAAAATAGCAGAATATTTTCAAAAAAACTTCAGCAGAGAAAAAAGAAGTGAGCTTTGCTTTTTTCCCTCTATTTTGCTTCGTCAAATTACGGCCACTAAGCAGATTAATGCGGTACATGACTTTTTTCAAGCAGGAAAGAAAACCTCTGCTCTGAAGGAGGAGGGGATAGCAAAAAAGCAGGGAAAATCGCCAAAAATTTTTTCTAAGTCGGAGTATCTTTCTAGCACTTGCCTGCGTATTTTGCTACTTGCTGGTCGGGTTCAGCTTATTCATAAATTGGGATATCTTCCCTTCTCTGTTCGTGGAAGAGTGAAAATGGGCAAACAAATTGGAAGAACACTGGGCTATCCTACAGCAAATATCAATTTTCCAAGCGAAGCTAGCTTCTTAAGGCCTGCTAGCTATTGTAGCGTAACAGTCTTCAAGAAAAACCTATATGCTTCTATGAGCTTTGTTGGCTATTCACCAGCGCCAGCGCCGGCATCGCTGGGGCCTCTTGAGCCTAGGCGGCCATCATCCAAAGGCTATGGCTATGGCTACGGCAGGGGGATACAAAGAAAATTAACAGTGAATTCTCCTATTCTTTCTATAGAAACACATATTTTTGATATTGATGAAGTTCTCTATAAACATGATATAGAGGTTTTTTTTATTGATTACATTCGAGAAAATGTGAAGTTTAAGAGCCAAGCAGAATTGTTACGTTGTTTGAAAAAAGACGAGGCTCAGGCAAAAACATATTTTTACGATATGCCAGGGCATAAACTTGGCAGCGTTATTGATAGAATTAAGTATATCCGCAAGTTACGCTGCTCTGCTGCCTTGCTACCAAACATGAGTTTTATGGGTTTTTGAAAAAAAGAAGGCCAATTTCGCAGCAGTTATACAAAGATAAAGCAATCTAAGCGCTTGCCTTAATATTTAATTTCTTGGCTAGCTATGACACAGCTCTGGCTAACATTGCTTTTTATGATATAATGTAAAGGCTTTTCTGCAAAAAACATAAGACTACAGAGATATAACCATGGATATAAAAACCCTTAGAACTATTTATAAAGCAGCATTAGAGAATGCCGTTGATGAGGTGGAATTTGAAGACAAAAAAGGGAAGATGAGAATGCGTTTATCAAATGCCTTGTCGGCATCTGGTGAAACTGTTGTAAGCCCTTTGAATTTGGAAGAACAATCAGAGCTGTCGCCTGGGCCTGGCTTGCAGAGTGCGAGTACAGCTATGGCCGAACAAAGTCTTGGATGGGCAGAAGATTTGGGAGAATCCCAGAGTTTGCAACGTGAAGAAAAAGAGAAATTCAATTTGAAATCACCTGAAATAGGGTTTTTCTCTCGGTTTAACCCTAAGACGAAAAAACAATATGTAAAACTTCGTGATAAACTAAAAAAAGGAAGCGTTATAGGGATAGTGGTTTCTCTGCAAGTTGTTTATGAGGTTAAAACTGACCGTGATGGTAAAATTGTAGAGTTTTTGGTAGAAGAAGAACAGCCGGTGGAATATCACCAGCCAATAGCTCGTTTTCTGCCGTTAAAAAATTAAAAATTAAAAATTAAAAGCTAAATTTGAAGCAAGCTATATTTTTTCCTGCCCCTGTAAATTGTGAATTTGATGAGGGTGATAAAAGAAGCATGCGAGAACACAAAGTAAAGAATAGTTTAAGAAAAGGATTTCATGGTGGCCGTAACAATTAAGAAAATGCTTATCGCTAATAGAGGAGAGATAGCTCTTCGGGTGATGAGAGCATGTTATGAAATGGGACTGGAAACAGTGGCCGTATATTCGAAGGCAGATGAGAATTCCCTGCATCGCCGTTTTGCCGATTCAAGTATTTGTATAGGCGAAGGCGATCCTAGCGATTCGTATTTAAACATCTCGCGTATTATTGCTGCCGCTGAAATATCACAAGCCGATGCCATTCATCCTGGCTACGGGTTTCTCTCTGAGCGAGCAGATTTTGCTGCGGCATGTAAGCTTAGCAATATTCTATTTATTGGTCCTAGCAGCGGGATTATCGAGAGAATGGGCGACAAGGCTAAGGCACGAGAAACTGTTCAGGCGCTGAAAATTGCTACTATTCCCGGAACGAAGGTGCTTGCCTCTAAAGAAGCGGCGGTTACTGCTGCTAAAAAAATTGGCTATCCTGTTATGCTCAAGGCGGTAGCCGGCGGCGGCGGCAGGGGCATGCGTCTTGTTAGGAATGAGCAAGGAATGTTTTCTGCCTTTGAAATGGCTAGCACCGAAGCAAGAAAAAGTTTTTCTAATGGAGACATGTATCTTGAAAAATTCATCGGGAAGGCCCGGCACATAGAAGTGCAAATCCTCGCCGATAAATTTGGTAATTGCGTACATCTGGGTGAGCGAGATTGTTCCATCCAGCGGCGAAGGCAGAAGCTCTTGGAAGAGACGCCCTCGCTTTTTATTCGCCCGAAAGTCCGAGAGAAAATTTGTGCTGCGGCTATAAAAATCGGCAAGCAGATAAAATATTTCGGCCCAGGCACCGTAGAGTTTCTGGTTGATGAAAAACAAAATTTCTACTTTATGGAAATGAACACGCGTATTCAAGTGGAACACACTATAAGCGAACTCTACACGGGCATCGATATTGTAAAAGAACAAATAAACCTATGCTGCGGCCATGAGCTTAGATATAAGCAAAATAAAATTATTTTTCGTGGCCATGTGCTTGAATGTCGGCTTAATGCCGAGGATGTGGCGAATAATTTCATGCCCACAGCAGGGGAAATCGGTCGCTTCCATGTGCCCCAAGGCTTAGGCGTTCGGGTAGATACTCATATCTATAGTGGTTATGAAGTCCCGCCTAACTATGATTCTATGCTAGCTAAACTTATTGTTTGGGGCCTAAATCGTGATGAGGCCATTAATCGCATGTCTCGTTCTTTAAAAGAACTTGTCATTGAGGGCATTCCCACAACAAAACTCTTTCATCTGCAGCTTATAGAAAGCAAAGAGTTCAGACAAGGAAATTTTCATATTAACTTCCTCGAAAATTTTCAATTCCAAGAACCAAAATAACGTGACCTGCTGTGCTAAGGATATCAACCCTCTAAAGCGAATAGCTTTGTGTAAGCGAATAGCTTTGTATACGCAAGTAGCTTTGTATACGCAAGTAGCTTTGTATACGCAAGTAGCTTTGTATAAGCGA
>JAUXHF010000355.1 GCA_030621685.1 Spirochaetota bacterium | reverse complement strand
CCTAGTGTAGCACCAAAGGTTTTAAAGTGCCAATCAACAACTTTAGAATTGAATAAAGCAATAAGGTATTTAAGGTTTTCCCCAGTAATAATAAAGCATTTATCATTTGTATAATAATTTTTTCTATCATAGAATCCCGTTAATTCGCTAGCTATCACAGGATATACAATTTTCTCCTTCTCAAATTCATGGTAGTACGCCGTTGCTACCTGCAATTCAAACCACTTATTATTTCCAGCACGACTACGTTTTTCTATTCTTTCCACATTTTCATGCGTTGACCCCGCCTGTTCCAACCTAACACCAAAAGTTTTTAAATAATCTCTTACTGCAGGATACTTATTAATATCTAAATTTTTTACCGGAAAAGTAGCTATCAGCCACTTATCAGCAAAACGGGCATCATACTTATGAATATCTCTACCACGCAAAAGTGGCTTTATAATTTCAGCGCTTGTAGGGTCTGCCGCTATAAGCTCATTTTTCTTAGCGCTATCAACTATGAAAGCATGGTTGTAGCCTGTTTTAATCCCATAATTTATTTTTATATTCCACTGTTTTAAGGGCTTGCCAATTTTTTCAATTTTTTTCTTTAACGCCAGCTCTGCCCTCGTGCCAACAAACCAAGTATCCCCTGAAACTTTTAAATTAATAATCTTATTTGCTTCATGATACTTTGCTATGTCATCGCCTTTTTTAAAATCGCTTTTAAAAGCAGAGGCGGAGAGGCGGCCTTTGTTGCTATCGTTATTGATGAGCAAAATATTTGTATCTACGCTAGCATTCTCAAAGTTTTTTTTGCCGCCCATGTCTAAAAGATGAAGGGTGTTTTTTTCAGCAAAAAACTTCCGCAGTTTTTCGCCGTAGCCGGCGCGCATCCATTTATTACTGGTGATGTATGTTAGTATGCCAGTGTCTTTTTTCGATAAAGCTAATCCTCTTTCGTAAAACAGCATATAAATATCTCCTGTTTTAGCAAGCACTTCATACCCCTCATCTTTATATTTTTCGCCTAACTCTCCTCTGTTCTTTTGTAATTGGATATAGGGCGGGTTGCCAATAACAATATCAAAGCCGCCCTGTTCCTTTTTAAAAACTTCAGAAAAATATATTCTTATATCAAAGTATTTTTTATTTCGAGTAAGCAGAGCTTCAGTTTTTTCTATCTTCTCTCTTAGTTCTTTTTTTTCAGCATCGCTACCATTAAAATCAAAATATTTATTTTTATCTTTTTCCCAATTTGAAACTAATTCCATCCATAAAGTATCCTCATTATAAGCTTTAGTAAGCGAGTCGCCGCAAATTAATTTAAAGTCCAAATTCGGCAAGGGTTCAATGCCAGAATTCTTCTGCTTGCTACCAATTTTCG
>JAUXHF010000293.1 GCA_030621685.1 Spirochaetota bacterium | reverse complement strand
CCCATCGGCTCTTTCAACCGATCTTTGTATGAGGCTGTACTCATTGATGAGGACGGCCGCCGCATCACCATTCCCGCAGTCTCTCTTACCAGCAGGCACCGGGGCTTTGAGATTGAAGCGAATACCTTTACTTTGCGCAGCTACGATGAGCGCTACCTTGCCAGCAAACAGCTAAGGCTGTACTACTACCCTAGCCTGCCGCCGCTGGCAACATCTCATGCCGATATAACAGAAAAAGTTACGGATGCCGATGATAGAACCTACAAAATATCCGGCCTTACTTTTATAGAAAACGATGAGGTTTATTTTCAATCAAAAGCTAACCCTTTTCTTTTTGAAAGAGGAAAAATTAAAAGCGTCTCTTCCAGTGAAGAGCAAGGTTTTAGCATACTGCCAGTGGCAGAGCCAGTAACCTTTAGCCTAAGCATAGGCGATGGTATAACAAGGTTAAGCGATGGGCTGTATTATGCTCCGCTTACTAGCCTCGTTGCCGATATGCTAGTGGTAAAAACATCACTTAACCTTGCCATTGATGACAGCACGATGGCCTCGTTAGCGCGAGAGTACACAGAGAAGCTTCGTTTTTTCAAAGAGAATACTTTTAACAGAGTACAAAAAGAGCCAGCCTCTTTTTCAGGATACAATGCTCTTTGGGGCTAAGCTATGCCCGATTACATTAAACAATCGATCCCCAGCAGTAAAGGCCTGCTTTTCGGGGCAGGGGTCAGCCAAGGGCTAGAGGAGACGAACAACATTGTTATTGATGTTAATAACAGATTACAGGCAGAAAACGGAGCCTACAGCCTGCGCCGCGGCTTCAAGGTCATTCTGAACTTCTACGAGAACGGCCAGCCTTTCCTCATCTACAGCCTGCATAACTTCGCGGGGGGCTTGCTTGTTTTTTCTCAGCAAGGAATGTATTTTGTCAGCGAAAATCAGTTATTGAGTAATGTCTTGCTTACGCCGAATAAGCTGCTTAAAATAGACGAGCACGGCGCCGCCGATGTGCGCCCCAAGTGGACATACAGCACAGAAACAAGGTTTTATTACAGCCGGCAGGACGGCCACCGCGAAGTTGTGGTTACGAAGAATGGAGAATTTCAGCAAAGCCACGCCTTCTTAGGCGCTGCCGCTGAGGCCGCCGAGGGCGAGCTTGTTGATTCGGATGATGGCTGGATTGGCGTGGCAAAAAAAAGAAATATTCGGCTCTGCTGGCGGCGGGAGGGCATTGATAATATTAGTATTCGCTCTGCTCCATCAAACATTACAACTTTAAAAAATAACGAGGCTGATGAAAAAGATTTCAGCTTCAAAACAAGCAAGCCGTTCAATTGGGAAGATGGCGATATTTTGGAAGTCTATGCCACTGATGAAAGCGATGCCGCCGCTGGCGATGAGATGTTCTTAGTCCACGAAGAAAAAATTACCGGCGATGCTTTAGAGGTTGCCGTAACCATTCAAAAAGGCATCGATGATTTTGCCCTCTACACGAACAGCACACAAGAAGGCATTGCTGCTACGAACACGATGCCGCCTTATGCAGAAGTCATCGGGGCATTCCGCCAATATACAGTATATGCCAATACAGAATCTCTGCAGAGCTTGCTCGTTCAGCTCGGCGATACTTCCCAGCTGAAAACCAACGATAAGCTGTATTTTGTGATTGGCGATGGAAGCAGCACTCGTGACATTATTTTCAATGCCGTAGACACTGTAGGACTGGTGGCCGGCAGAAACTTTTTAATTAGCTCGAGCAAGACGGACACCGCTTATTCAATAGCCCATGTAATAAACAAATACGAAAACACAATTAAGGCTTCTGTTATCGTGCAAGAGGAGAAAGTGTATCTTATTTTTTCTGCTAAAATATTGGATACAATAGGTTTTGCTGTACAGGCAGCCACGACTACTGGCGACGGTACAGACATTACAAGGGCGTTCCTATCTCCCGTGCAGCTATGGTCTACTACCAGCAGCAACACCGAGACTACGCCCTTCTTGGCAGACCGCAGGCCAAACAGGCTTGTCTTCAGCAAGCCGAATTACCCCGAGGCTGTGCCTTACGAAAGCTACCTTGACATCGGCGAAAAGAGCAAGGCCATCATCGCCATACAAGAGCTGGAAAACTATCTCTTTGTTTTCAAAGA
>JAUXHF010000098.1 GCA_030621685.1 Spirochaetota bacterium | reverse complement strand
GACCGCTTGGCCTCCGACTTCTGCTCTTAGTTTTCAAAAGCAAGAAATTGAAATTTCTAAATTCAGCCCTAGCCCAGTATGGCAAGGCGGAGTCTCGCAGCTTAGCGCAGCCTATCAGTATCAGCCCCCCATACCAAGAAGTCTTCTAGGATACGGGCAGCTAAGAACACTGCAAGGCTCTTTGCACATAACAGCCTTAAACAAAACAACATCTGGTGATTTTCTAACAACGCTTACCATCAGGCTAAACCCCAGTATTTTAGAACAGGTAAAAGGCCGTTCTGGATTAAACATGAAAATCTCTAACTATGAGGATTTTCGCGGAAGCTCTTGGCAGCCCTTTACAAATATCATAACAAATTGGCAATTGTCTTCCAAAGCTCTTTTTAGGCCTACAAACTTGCATAAACAAGCTGTAGTCTATGCTGTCATCAAAGCAGAAATAAGTACAACTAAAGAAAACGCCTCGCCTGCTAACAGAAAGCGTAGCTTTTATATAACGCCCATTTTACACGATAGCATAGATGTAAGCGCCCCCCAAGTTAAATTAGAACGCATAGAAAATGGTTTTATTGATTGGACACATAGCCGAATTTTCTTAGAAAGCAAAAGCCCCGTGCTTCCTAGCTTTGAAAACAAGCGTGCAGAAAATTCATCAAGCAAGACCCAAGAAACAGAGTCTTCATCGCTAATATACCGCTTAGGATTGGCCGAACAAGCCCTCATAGAAAAACTTCAATCCAAAGTATTTAAGGCTATAACACAAATACCCCTAAAACCAAACTTTTCTGTAAACGAGGCTCTTTTCTTAAACCCAAGTTTGCAAAACTCTTTATTGTATTACACCTCGCTCTTGCAAAGCCATTCTGATATGGCTGGCTACCAGGCTCCGCTTTCCTTGCTTTCTGTAGAGTATAATAATGTAGAAATTCAAGGCAATGATACCAAAGCGAAGCTTCGCTTAACGAATGCCTTCAATAATTTTTCTACTGCCCCATTCAAAGAAGGCTTCATACAAGAGCGACCAGAAAATGTTGTCCTGCTATCTTCGCCTCATTCTAAGCTGCATGTGCAGCAGGTTCTTGAGCCTTACACTTCAGCCTCAAATAACAAAGGCATCCAAGCTGTATTACTCCATGAATTCCGAATTATAAGCATGCCCTTAGCCCTACAAATTGGGAATTCTTCAGAGAAAAAAACGTTTTACCAGCTCCTGCAAAATTTAGCAGCAAAGCAATTAGCCGCATCAGCCTTTCCTAAATATAATAAAAACAGGCTGGCAGCATCAAAACCTTTTAGCGATAGGTTTTATAAAGCCTTTGTAATTGACACAAGAGGCCTAAATTTCTCTCCGCATCTTTTCCCAAAAATAGTTTCTGAAAAAGGATATAGCATAATCGATGGAACGCAGTATTCTACATTGCTTGCTCAAACAAAGAACCCTGCATCTGGCAACCCTACCAGCTGGCGCAAAGGCATAGGTAGCTCAGAAAATTTAACTACAAAAAACTCGCCGTCTTTGCAAGCCGCTGGGCCTACTCAAGCCTATCTGCGTTATGTTCGCTCTTTAGAAAATATTGAACTTCCCAAAGAAACTTTGTTCGTTCAAGCAAAAGAAATAGATAGGCAGGCTATCGTCTTGGATGATTTTTACGCAGAAATCATGCTGGCATCTGTAGAGAACCGCAATCAATTAGCCACGTCTGCCTTGTGGATTCTCTCCGACTAAGACTAATCGCAGAAGTAATGGCCGATAGACATCGAAGCAAATATTCTCAGCCTATCAATTCAACACTCTAGCAAATTCACTTTCATTTTGCTTTTTTCTCGAAAAAACCCCTGCTTACCTTACCGCAGAAAACTCTGAATTAAATTAAACATTTCATGCTATCATTTCATGCTATTAAAATTATTAAATTTCATGATTACATGAGTAATAAGGCTTTTCATCAGGAAAGCTAACGTATTGAAAAAGCATATTGAAAAAAACCACCATCAACAAACAAAACTATGGAAACTACAAACAAAGAAGTAAAAATACTACAACATTTTGTTAACGGCCGTGATTTCAGCGGAAACAGTAACCGCTTCCAAGACATTCATGACCCCTCCAACGCCGAATGCATTGCTAAAGCGCCACTAGCCAATCAGCAAGATGTAGCAACAGCGGTAGCCCAAGCTAAGAAAGCCTTTCCTGCATGGGCGAATACGCCTCCAGCAAAACGTGCAGCCATTATGTTTCGATTCCGTGAGCTGCTTCTTAAAAACAGCGGGCATATTGCCGAAATACTTTCTCGTGAGCATGGCAAAACTCTTGAAGATGCCAGCGGCTCGCTTGCCCGTGGCATAGAAGTGGTAGAATTTTGCACTTCGATAACCACCCATCTGCGCTCCGATTTCAGCGCCCAAGTTTCAAGCAATATAGATAGCTACAACCTAAGGCAGCCCCTGGGAGTTTGCGCGGGAATAACCCCGTTTAACTTTCCAGCGATGGTGCCTATGTGGATGTTTCCCGTAGCTCTTTCCGCTGGGAATACCTTCGTGCTTAAGCCCTCGGAAAAAGATCCCTCTACCTCGCTGTATTTGGCAAAACTGCTCTCGCAAGCAGGCCTTCCCGATGGCGTGCTGAATGTGGTCATCGGCGATAAAATAACTGTTGATGCCATACTTGAACATGATGACATTAAGGCCGTAAGTTTTGTTGGCTCTACGGCGGTAGGCGAATACATTTATCACAAAGGCTCTGCTAACAATAAGCGAGTGCAGGCACTTTGCGGAGCAAAAAACCACATGCTCATCATGCCCGATGCCGATATTGAGAAAACTGCCCAGGCCCTCATCGGCTCTGTGTACGGCTCTGCCGGCGAGCGTTGCATGGCTGTATCGGTAGCCGTAACCGTAGGTGATGAAGTCGCCGATGCTCTCTTGCAGAAACTTATTCCTAAGGTTAAGAATTTAAAAATTGGTCCCTATTATATGAAAGGCGTAGAAATGGGGCCGCTTATCACAAAGGAAAGCCTAGAGCGGACTCGGGGGTATTTAAAAGCCGGACAAGAGCAAGGTGCTACGCTTGTATTAAATGGTGACGAAACTAAGCTACAAGTGCAAGGTTGTGAGAACGGCTATTTTATTGGCGGCAGTATCTTCGATAAGGTGAAACCGAATATGAGCATTTATACCGATGAGATTTTCGGGCCGGTGCTTTCAATTGTGCGTGCAGCCAGCTACCAAGAAGCCTTAGAGCTGATTAATAACCATGAGTATGGAAATGGCGCCGCTATTTTCACTAAGAGTGGCGCCGCCGCTCGTCATTTCACGCATAACGTGCAAATTGGCATGGTCGGCGTAAATGTGCCTATTCCTGTCCCCGTTGCCTACCATAGTTTTGGCGGCTGGAAACGATCGCTGTTTGGTAGCTCCGCTATTCACGGCATGGAAGGCATTAGGTTTTATACTAAATTAAAAACAGTAACAGCTAGGTGGCTAGACGATGTCAAAGACATGGCTCAGTTCCATTTTAAGGCCGGTAGCGATTCCTAATAACCTCATAACATAACCTAAGGGCGGCTTTCCTAAGGCTTGGCAAAAGATAGCCAAGCCTGTACCTGTTTGCTGTTTGGTTTAACCCTCATTAACTTACAGAAGGTTCTGGTTCTTATTACCCTGCCCTGCATTAACTAGGCCCGACTATGCTAGGCTAGGCCGGCTTAATGGCAGCAATTAGAAGAATTTTAGAACAGCTTCTTTTTGAACCAGTTTTTTAAATCTTGAAAACTTATATTAGAATTTACCTTTACAATCTGAGCTTCATCTAAAAACCTTAAACTCTCATTTTCATCAGTACCAAAAACAGAAACCAAGAAAGCAAAAGAGTAAAACTCCTTAGGCTCGCTTTGTCCAAAACGCAAGTCGATGAATACGATGCCCGCATCGGTTTTTTTAAGTTTATAAAAACCACCAGAAAACCATGTAAGCTTATCAAATTCGCTTTTGTTCCCTTGTATCGCTGCTCCTCTGCTAGCATCAAGCAAGGCTAAATTTCTTGGAAGGATTTTAAATTCGATGTCTCCTTCCAATGGCTTCGCAAATGAATAGAAAGCCTCATAATAATTATCTTTGTCTATTACTATTATCCGCCAAACAACAGTGTTAAATATTGTTGGCGTAAGCAAGATCTTATCAAAGCTAAGATTTTGTCTTTCTAAAGCTGTTTCCACTTTATTTTTAGTTATCTGCACCGCTGTTAAACTCCAAATCGTATACAAAGAAAGCAGGCCTAGCATGACAAAAGCACGTCTTTTTGAAGCGCCCAAAGTAAAGGCCAATAACACCGTTATCACGATTGGCAAACTAAACAAAGGATCGATGATAAACATGTTGCTGGTAGTAACCGGCCTGTCAGAGAAAGGTAGCCATATCTTCGTTCCATACACCGTGAACATATCGATAATTGAGTGCGTAAGAAAACAGAGCAGCACCGTAAGCCAGATTTTCAGCCTTGGCAGGGAGCTTTCTTCTTTTGCAGGAAGTCCTCCTTGTTTCCTAGCCCTCTGTTTTTTTTTGATGAGCCATATCCAAAACCAAGCCACAAAGAATGAGAAAATGAATTGATAAAAGAAGGCATGACTTGCTCCCCGATGGTAAACGAAATTTTCTACCGCAGAGAACAGCGGAATGCTCAATACATCAAGATCTGGTAGCGTGCCTAAAACACCGCCCATAAGAACAGCTTTTTTGCCGTATTCTTTGCCCAACATAGCCTCGGCTAGGCTAGCCCCTAAGGCGAATTGCGTTATTGAATCCATGTAAGAAATTTTTTATATAGTAAGTATCCTATGTATGCTTCATCGTAGAGTTACTTTTATGCTCACTAATAAACATAGCCACTAAAATTAGCCACTAAAATTAGCTAATTCTTGAAAAAAGAGCAGTTCCTTGCTCTAAGCAACGTGTGATTTCTTTGCTTATATTCCTTCTTAATGGTTTGTTTAAGTCGCTAAAAAACTTTGTTTGCTGCCTTTGCTCTACAAGAAAAAACCTTTGCGGTATTTTAAATTTTTCTAGGCTTTTTGAAAGTTCTAATTCTATTAAACGCTTTAATCCTCGCCTGTTTTTAGCGTAAGGCTCTCTAAGGTTTTTGCTCTTTGGCTTCAAAGCGCCCTGCATGCTCCTTGCATGTTGTAACAGAAGTAATGCACAAGGTCGCTGGCCAAAGCGAGCATCTGGCGTTGGCACCACGCATGAGGCTTTGATGAAGACTATTTCATTTAATGCATTTTCAATTTCTTCAGCATACATATTTTCTCCACCGGAAATTATCAGCGTATCTGCCCTTCCCTTAATATGAAGCAGCCCTTTTTTCAGTGTTCCTAAATCGCCTGTACGGAAAAAACCTGCCTCATTAAAAGGAAGCGGCAAAAAACCTCGTTCCCGTTCCTGTTCCAATATTCGCCTCGGTTGCCTCAGCTTCTCATCTTTCGATGTAGCCACAGCAGCGCTTAGGCAGCCGGCATCCATATCAGTAGTTTTCATCCCGATGGTGGCTATAGCTATAGCTACTATCTTTTTATGAATGCTTACTTCTTGTTTTTCAATACGTAACATATCTTTTTCCAAAGGCAAGTACCAGCCTTGGCGCTCTTCGGGCCTAGCCACAGCTATATGCCCAAAACTTTCTGTCATGCCATATACCGGGTATACGGGAAGTTTCTTCCTTAGCTTCCAAAGGCTACTGCTTATGGAGCTGCCTCCCAGTAACAGAGCTTTTAAGGTTTTAAGCTGCTGAAGTTTCTTGAGGCCCGCTGGCAAAGCTACTAAGTCAAGAAGCTGCGCCGGCACAAGCGAGGCATGCGTAATACCTTTTTCCTTTAGATGGAGTAGTGTTTTATCGGCTTTGAAACTACCGCTACCTGCAACATACAACCTTGCTCCAGCATAGAGGCTACGCATCCACAAACCAAAGCCAGAGGCATGCCAAAGGGGCAGGCAGAGGTACGTTCTGCTTTTTCCTCCCAATTTAAAAAATTTATTCGATGTTTTGGAGCTTCGCCTTATGCCCGCAAGACTGTGAACTATCGCCTTAGGGTCGCCCTGGCTACCAGAGCTATTAAAGGCTACGAGGGCTGCCTCGCTAGGAAAAAACACTGGGGAAAATGCCGAAGAAACAGGCTGAGGCTGAGGCGGAAATTTAAGAAATATCTTAGCCACTTGTTTTGATGCTGGAGAAAAAGCAGCTTCGCGTAGCTCTTCTAGTAACATATCTTTTTTTTTATTTTGCAAAATATGCTTGCCTTGTACTCTCATAAAGCGGCGAACTTTTTGCTGTATTATTTCAATAATACTTTCAGCCTCTCTTTGGCTAATTATTGATGTTTGTGGCTGTGTTAAAAAAATTATAGAAGAATTTTTCCGTTCGTCTCCTCCAAAATAAAGCAGCTTCGTTCCAGAAAATCCGCTGGATCTCAAGGTTTTATAAATATGCCTAATTTTTTCTAATGGCCATGTTGGACTCATCAGCCATGGCAGTACCCGAAAAAATTGCTGCTTAGATACTTTGCTAGCAGCTTCTCGCTTAGATAAATTAAGCTGCTTTGAGTTAGCTAGGCAAGGCAGCCGAAGCCGCATTAAGGCATGAACGAGCAATACGCTTGCTAGAGATGTAGGCCATTGTAGCATGGCTATCCAAATATTATCACCGCAAGAACGAAGCGAAAACTCTTCAATATCCGGGCTAGGATTTTCAATGCCTAGCGTTTTTTCTAGTTTTTTTAGAGGGTTCAATCTGTCCTCAAGCAACATTTTTATAGCACAAACAGCATATTCACATTCAATGGCTGTAAGGCTAGTCTTTGAATCTTCTAGGACTAGCGCCCAAGGTTGCTTGAAAGCTAAAGTATTGAGCGGACAAGGCAGTTCTTTCATGCTTTTCTTATACAATATTTCTGCAATTCTGCTTGCAGTTTTATTACTTATAGCTTACTGGTTTTCCTCACGCTTATATGCTA
>JAUXHF010000028.1 GCA_030621685.1 Spirochaetota bacterium | reverse complement strand
TTTATTCTTCTTAATAGAGATGAAGACGGAACACTGGAACACTTCTGCTAGATGAATTTTCTAATTTTACAAGTGGAAGATTTTGCAGGTAAGGCTGAGCTAGAGAAGTTGAGCTTTCTTTTTTGGAAACAAACAGCATGAGTAAAAGGGAAGAAGCGGCAGGCTTGAGTTGAGGGAATACAATAAAGCTATTAAATAGATTTTCTGGCTTTCTTTTAAGAAAGTATCAAGCAGAAAGTAAACAACAACAACAAATAAGGAAGTCGAAAATGACAGAAAAAGAAGAAACAACTGAAAACAAAGAAACAGCTGATAAAAAAACAAAAACTGAAAAGAAAGGGAATTTTTTCGCAAAACATTGGGTGAAAATAAGCCTTTTTTCGCTACTGGGTACGTTTGTATTTGTCCTAGCTCTCGGAAGCATTTTTATGTTTAGCAATGGTGCTAGGTATATGTTTGACAATGACCGCATGGGGCTGGACAGAGGTGATAACCACGGAATTTTTTATGGCGAAAACCATGACCGTTCCCGTTTTGGCAGGCGTGGTGGCGGCAGGGCATTTTCTGCTCGTGGCTCTTTTGGAAAACCTATGTTTGGCGCTGAGATGACAGAGTATATGTCCAAAGGTATTTTTGAAGGTTACGATAGCGATAAGGACGGCAGTCTTTCAGAAAGCGAATTTTCTAATTTTATAGAAGAAAGTTTCAATTGGCGCCAGCGCCAGCGCCGGTTTTAAGGCTAGCACAGAGCGGCAATATTTGGGCAAGTATACGGCCAGAGGTAGGCTAGGCAGTTAGTTATTGCACGCGCAGCAGCTAACTTTTTTTAAAGGAGCTTGCAGGGGCAGGGCAGGGTCTTACCCTTCTATGAAAGCCGCTTCTTCTTTGCTGATGAAAACAAGATGCTTTTTGAAAGCGTTTTGTTTTCTAATTTTATAGAGGAAAGTTTCGAATGGAGCCGCGCCGCGCCGGTCTTGGTTTTAAGGCTAGCACAGAGTAGCAATATCCGGGCAGTTAGTGTTATTGCGTAGCTACTTAAGGGTTAAGGGCTTGGTGTTAAATTAGAAGCTAAATAAAAAATGCATCAATTTTTAGCTGGGGCATTTTCGATATCATCGTTATATCCGGCTAAGAGCCGCACATAAAGAGAGATGTTTTTTATTTCGATATCGGTCAAGTTTGTGTAGCGTGGCATAGGGCTAGGTTTCCCTTGAACGGCTAGGGGTAAAAGCTGAGTGTTCACGCCATAGAGCAGGCTATATTCTATATTGGATAGGCTAGAGCCTTGCAGATACAAAGCGGGCATGGCTAAGGGGGTGATGAAATAACCGCTAGCTTTAAGCCGGTAAGATTTCTCACCGTCAGCTAATCCGCTTATGCCATGGCATTTAACGCAACCACGAACGTGGTATTGTTTTCTGCCATCAGCTAATTTTTGCTGAAAACTAAGCGCTGTGATCTTTGGTTGTATCGGGTCAAGCTTAAGTGTTCTATATACGGCATAACAGCCTAGTACAAAAAGAAGCAGACCACCAAACAAGAAAATGTAGCGCAGAATTTTCAAGAATTCAAAATTTCAAATCTGGGTTTTTGTTATGAACGTGCAGAGCGCCGAAGTTTAAGAAATGTTAAACTTCGGCGCTCTGCATGCTTCTATGACAGCTACAAAATAAATAAAAATTGTTGCCGAAGCAAAAAAGCAAGTCTTTGGTTTAAGTGCTTACTTTTTATTTAAAACTTCTTTAAAACTTTTATTGAAGCTGAATTTTAAGACTTGCGAAGGAGGCTTAGCCTGAATAGTGATAGGCTGGCCAGTGGCCGGGTTGCGTCCTTGACGTTCTTTTGTTGCTGGTTTTTTATGCATATAAATTTTCCCTAAATTGCCCAATGGAACACGATTGCCCGCTAAGACACCTTGTTCTATCATAAAAAGAAAACTCTCTAGGAAATTTTTTGCTGTTTTTTTCT
Source organism: Spirochaetota bacterium (assembly GCA_030621685.1). GTDB lineage: Bacteria > Spirochaetota > UBA12135 > COTS27 > COTS27 > JAUXHF01. Next base: position 9,619 of record JAUXHF010000028.1, on the reverse strand, counting down.
CGACGTCGTTAGCCGTAGCTAGATAAGTCGTGATACTTGCTAAAGTATATTTTTCTGGTAAATCAGATTTCGACATGAAATCATCCTCCGTTCTATTTGTATTTAGTTAATTATTGAATAGGTTGCCGCAAGATGGCCTTCATATTTTCAGGAATAACCTTGCGAGGATACGAGAGGTGAACCTCGTGATAAAAACCGTTTTCTTTAAGATTGTTGACCGACATGTATTTGCGCAACTCTTTGATGGAATATATCTCGGAGCCAATCTTTCCATAATGCATTATTTGAGCACATTTGCCAATAGAAACTTTCTCGCAGATAATATCTTGTACTACAGACAAGTCTTTTTTGCGTATGCAATAATCTCTGGCTTCTTCTATCATATCGTTGGTAATAAAATCATATTTTCGGATGAGTAAGATCCAATGCCATTCATCTTCGTTAATCTGTTCTTGGAATTGATCTTTTTCCACCCAGCGCATAACCTCTAATTTTGGTACAGAGAAGTTAAGCTCTTGTTTTCGGCAAATTTGCTGGATTATTTTATTGAAAAAAAACAGAGTGCTTACTTTATTATTGAATTCAGTATCTAATGTTTTGCCTTGTCCTTTCAGTCGAATATATTCATATTCACGAAGCTCCACCGTCTCGGCTTGGTTCGATGATGAATAATATAATGGGTCTTGCTTGCTAAGATTGTATTTTGTTTTTATTGTCATGTTTTTTTCTATATAGTATTGCTTTTTGCGTAGCGGTTTTCTATGATGAAATCTTTTGCGGAGGGTGCAAAACAGCGACTTCGCTGATAAGCTGTTTTGTCCAAAGCCTAAGACGTTCATCGCTTAGCTCGGCTTGGTTATCGTTGTCTAGGGCCAGCCCCATAAACTTTCCTTCTTCAATGCCTAAGGATTCTTCAAAGTGATGTCCGCTTGTTTCAGAAAAGCCAATAAGTTTAGCTCCGCGCTCGCGCAGTTTACGTCCCAAAATACCAATGGCATCTTGGTAGGTATCAGGATAGCCTTCATGGTCGCCAAATCCGTAGATAGCCACAAGTTTTCCTGCTAAATCTATCGAGTCAAATTCGTCAAACACTTCGCCAATATCGCTTTGTAGCTCGCCGATATTCCAAGTAGGCGAGCCGAATATGAGCATATCGTATTCCAGCAAATCCTCGACATCAAAGGCTGCCATATCTACAGGATCTTTGTCCATTTCTAAAATTGTGCTAGAAAGCAAGTCTTTTATCACAAATGCGTATTCTTTGGTATTTCCAGTTTCGGATCCGTAGAAAAGACCCACTTTTAGACTTTTCTCCATTTATTTCTTCCACATTCAAATATTCACTACTTTTTCTACTTCATGAATAATGTATAGAGTATACAATAAAAAGTCAATAAAAAGTTATAAAATCACTAAAATTTGCCATGTAATTCATAAAAAAATGAGATTAAGTGTAATTAAGGCAAGTGTCAAGCATAATTCCTTGTATTAAAACTGTGGCTTTTAGCGAGAACAAATTCCTCCTTAGCCTATAGAATTTACTAATAAAATATTTTTAATTGGGCATTATTCTTCTTATCATATAATGTTCTTGTATAGAATTTAAGACTTGGTTTTTAGTTTTTCTGAAACAAAGTTGTTAGTAGTTTTAAGAGTTAAAAGATCTCAAATTTTAAAAACCTTCAAAGTAGCTCGTACATGGACAATGGAAATAATAATAATAACAATTACATGCAAAGTTTTAGTAGCCAAGCTGCCCCCAGCGTAGTTTATAGGGCTATTACGGAAGAAATGCCTAGCTGGTGGTCGGCGGTAACGGCGAATTTTAAAAAGCTTGGCGATGAGGCGACAGTAAGTTTTATGCCGGATAATCCATCTGTATGGAGCTTCAAGGCTACTGTTTTAGAAGAGCCAGAGCGTATAGAATTACAATGTAATAAAGCCAAGCATAGCTTTGAAGGCATGCCAGATAGGAATGCTTTCGATGAGTGGCTTGGCACAACCTTGCGCTTTGAAATTAAGGCTGAAGGGAGTGGTTCTAAACTTTTGCTAACGCATATAGGATTGACGCCAAAACTGCATTGCTATAATGAATGCAAGCAAGGCTGGGATTTTTTTTTCAAACGTAGCCTGAAATTATATCTTGATACCGGCATCGGTGAGCCGCATAGAGCCGGTTAGTTTTTGCCTGAGTATTGGGTATGCTTTGATTATGACCGAAATAAATTTGCAAAAAGAAGATGATAAGGAGACTATCGGCATAGCCCTTATTGGAGCTAAGGGCAGAATGGGACAAAGTTTATTGCCTGCTATAGAAGCCGAGAAACAGTTTTCTATAGTTTGCGGCGTAGAGAAAAATGCTGAGGGCGAGCTTAGCACAAAGCATGGAAGCCTGCCTGTTAGTGCTTCATTAAAAGAGAAGCAATATGCTGTTAAGGCTGCGATAGACTTCTCTAGCCCAGAGGCTACGTTATTCTACATGCAAGAAGCAAGCGGGGAAATACCCATATGGATTATAGGCACTACGGGTTTTTCTGCAGAGCAGGAGGCGGCTATAGCTGATTTTGCGAAAGATAGGGTTATCGTAAAAGCTGGAAATTTCTCTGTGGGAATAAATGTTTTGCTGCATCTTTTAGAAGAAGCTATGCCTATGCTTGGTCTTGGCTACGACCTTGAAATTACCGAGACTCACCATAAACACAAAGTAGATTCTCCATCTGGAACGGCGGCTATGTTGCTAGCGAAAGCTGAAAACATTCGGAAAAAACTTGGAGAAAAAGCAGAGGCTGTATACGGACGCCATGGCGTCCGTAGGAAACGGCAACTTGGCGAGATTGGCATGCATTCACTTCGGGGAGGCTCTGTTATAGGGCAGCATGCGGCTATGCTTTTAGGCGAAGATGACAAAATAGTTTTAGAACATACGGCCTTCTCTCGCAGAGCCTTTTCCTCGGGAGTCATAGCCGCTTTGTACTTTGCTTTGCAGCGCTTAGCAGAAAAGAAGCCCGGGCTTTATGCTATGAGTGATGTGCTTGCCCTTAGGCTTTCCCGCCAGCATCCCCCGGGTATTGGTGCTTAACTTTTTAGAATTTTCTTTGTTTTTCTAATTTATTAAACCTGCTTAAGCCCAATTAAAACAGAAGATTATAGAAAATTATGTTTTGTTTATAGTTTTCATAATAAATTGAAATAAATTAGCTTAAAACCGCCCATTCTGTAAGAGAATTTGTGTATATTTTTGTATATAACACGTTTATATATTAATATGTGTGCATGAGTTGTTAGTAGTGGTAAATATTTTAGTACAAGCCGAAAAAGCCTTGGAGCGAAAGAGTATGATTTTTTTCTTGAGCAGCAAAAAAAATAGTATTGGGAAAATAGCATTGAAATTGTTTTTGTTTTTCAATCAATCTAAGCAAGTACAGAAGCTTTGCCTAGGCATGTTGCTGGTAGCCGGATTTTCTTTGCTGCTAACAAAAGATGCGTATGGGCAGGGGCAGCAGCCAATAACGATTAAGAAAAAGAATGCCCAGGGAATAGTGGTTCAGCAGAAAGTTATTTCTGAGGATCAAACGTACCTTAATTTGTTTAGGAGCATTTATAGCGTGCTACGAAACCGCTATGTTGATGAGAGCAAGGTTGACCCCGATGACCTTATTTTTGCTGCCATTAAAGGCATGCTGAAGTCCTTAGATGATCCGTATACGGTTTTTTTTGATAGCGAAACTTTTAAAAAATTCAAACAGCAAACAGATTCCATCTATAAAGGCATAGGTGTCTATTTAGTGAAAGAAGGCAAGAAGGTTAAGGTAAGCAGAGTCATAGAAAACTCGCCTGCTTGGGAAGTGGGAATAGAGAAAGGCGACAGCATTATAGCCGTTAACGGTCAAGTTATTAAGGACTATAGTTTTGAAGAAGTTATACGTTCTTTAAGCGGCGAGGAAGGCACGATAGTTGAACTTAAGATAGATCGCCAAGGAAAAAACTTAGAGTATAGTATTCAGCGCGGAGAAATTTTAGTGAAAAGCGTGTATGCCGCCCTCATTACAGAGGACGACAGTTTTCGGCGCATCAACAATGATTTCTTTTTGGAAAAAGCTATTAACAGCGAGTTTATAGACAATGAGACCGAGCCTAGTTTCCCTGTTGGATATATGCGGGTACTTCGTTTTGCGGCAAAAACGCATATTGAATTTCAAAAGACACTGAATCTTTTCAAAAAAGAACATGTGAGCGGAATTATTATCGATTTGCGGAGCAACCCCGGAGGGTTTTTACATGTGGCAGTATCTATGGTAGATTCGCTGATATCATCGGGAACCATTGTTTCCACACGCTCTCGGGGGAATAGGGAAAAGATTCAGAAGGCCAGCGCACGATTGGATTTTCCTAAATTCTTGCCGGTACTTATTCTTGTGAATAGTTCCTCGGCAAGTGCCAGCGAAGTTTTTACGGGCGCCTTGCGCGATCATGAACGGGCGGTGACCTTAGGTGAGAAAACTTTCGGAAAGTTTTCTGTACAGCAGCAGGTTAGCTTTAATCTTAAAGAACCAGTAGCTTTAAAGCTTAGCATAGCAGGATATTATCTTCCTAATGGCCAGTCCTATCATAAAAAAGGCATCCCTGTAGATATCGAAGTGAAAAATGATGAGGGCTTCAAGCTTAAAAGCGTAGAAGCTAGCTTGCAGGATGCTGATAAGCAGCTTCATGAGGCTTTACGCGTTATCCGCAGCCCTAAGCTGTATCAAAAATATAGCGATGCTAGCGTAGAAGAAAAGCTTGAGCCTAATCCCGAAATAAAAAACTAGTTTTTTATAGCTGAAAAAAACAGTGTGCTTTAAATATGTGCTTAAAATGTCGCTAGAATAAAGCTTGTTTAAGCTAGCTAAGCTAAGAAAGGAGAAGTCAAGAATTTTTGTTTTAAGCCATGAATAGCTGGTCTAAGTTTTGAATTTTGAATTTTTAGTTAAGGTGCTTTTGAATGATTCTTTTTCTTCTGATTTTTTTGTAATTTTTTGCAAAGAGTAGCTACAAGTTTTTTTACATATGAAAAAAAAAGTTTTTCAGTACACAGCCTATGCTGCTTTGTTTATGCTATTGGGGGTACTTATTGCCTTAGTGATAAATCCGGGCTTTCGTTACGACCAAGAACTTCCGCCGCCAAAACTTCGTTTATTTGCTGACAACTCGATTAGTTTTTATGATAGAAAACCTAGGCTAAAGAATTTTGAGACAAAGCTAAAACAAGCATGGGAACATGAAATTGAGGTGATCCCTTTTGCCGCCAGCTTAGGCGAGAGTTTTTTGCTATCAGAGTCCTCGCTTAGCGATTTAGAATTCTTAGAAAGACGTACCTTGTTTGCTCCTTTGTTAGAGCAGCTTCGATTTTCTTCGGTAGAAGAACCGGTGGTGCTGCTATCAGATTTTATTTTCCGTGATTTTTTCGATGCACAATTTGCTGTAAACTCGGTATCTAGCCGCTCAGCGACACCTGTGCAAAATAGGTTTTTTGTTACCTTGGCGCCGCCTAATTCTGCCAAAACAGACCTAGCTATTTTTATAGAAAACGATAACTTCAACAGCCTTCCCAGTGCCAGCCTAGCCGCCAAAGATAAAGATTTAAAAAACACGCTAGCAGCGCAAGGCGAGGATGAGCGTGGTAATTTTGAGCTTCGCCTGTCTACTTTTGTAGCCAATCCTCCGCAGCAAGCCTTGCTTACCATTAGTCAACTAGAGCTAAGTGGGGCTGGAAAGCTAAAGAAGAAAGTGCTGCTTAGCAAGAAGGTTGAGCTAAATAGTCGTGTCCAGAGTTTTATCGTAGAGCCAAGAGTTCCGCTACAAAAACAGCTAAGTTTAGAGTCCAAGCTCAGCTTGCTTTCAGGTGAAAAAATAGAGGCTAGTGATAGTGCTAATTTTTCTTCAGCGCATTCACGTATTCCAATAGCGGCTTTTAGTTTTGCTCCTTTTGAAGATGTAGCGCTGATTAAACGTACGCTTCAGCGGTATCGTTTGTTTGCTATTCGTTCGTATTTTTTTCTTAGGCCTAAGGCATCTTGGAAACTTTCTTTAGGGGAAGTTTTAGAAAAATATAAGCGCGAAGAAACAAAAAAATCGGCTGAAGAAAAAACAGTATTTCTTCTTTTTGGGGGGGATGAAGAAACCATCGATATTTTTCGTGGCTATGGATTCCCGCTTATAATTGTGCCGAAGATAACTCTTAAGGAAAAAGATTCCCAAGTTCTTGACACACAAAGAATAGATGTTACATGGCCTTTCTTGAATCTTTTAGGAGAAGGCCAGCGAAGCCGCGAAGAGTGGCAGCGAGCAGCGCGTTATGTAAGAACGCTATCGAAAGATTTAGAAAAAAAAGATCTGCCTTACTACACGCAGTCTGCCCAGTCGAAGCAGTCTTTCTTGTTCTTGCGAGGCCAAGAATTGTATGTGGGGCTGAATGGATTTCGTGAATTGAATAGCTCGTATGTGGCATCAGCGGGAGCCTCTCGCGCCGATGTGTTTTGGGTGAAGCTTTTGCAAACTTTTTATAGCGAGCGCATAGCAAAAAACGAAAAAGCATCTTTACATAATTATTTTTTAGGACAGCCTGTTAGCGATAGCCAGCTAGGCTTAGGGTTGAAAAAACTTGTGAACACAGAAGCGGGTTCTTTGCTAACGAAGGCGGTCTCGCCCTTGTTAGAATCTAGTGGTTTTTATCCATTAGCCAAGAAAGCTCGTTCTTTCGTTCCGTTTTACCATTACCGAATTGATCTAAGTGAATATTACGCCTCGTATGTGCTTGAGCCTGCCCTGCTAAGCGAGGAGCCTGAGCTTTTTAGTAAGTTAGCAACTTTTTCAAAAGAGTATCAGCAGAAAACTCTTTCTTATGAATTGCCGCTACGCAGTTTTTATCAGCCTTACATAGCCTTGTTGTTCTTGTTTTTAGTCTACTTGCTGGCCAAGTTTTTTTATACCAGAGAGGAATCAAGCGAATAATTTTATGAATATAAATTTTGGTTTTCGGCTTCTAGTAAGTATGAGCACGATCGTTTTGTTGAGTGTAAGTTTTTTCTGCGTAGGGCTAGCTTCTGCTCAAGAAAATACAGGTAAGAGTGTAATTTCTGGCGTAATTTCTCCGGGGAGCAAAGAGGCTTCCCCTGCGCTACAAAAAGATGACTTTCGTTTTGCTGTATTGAAATACAGTGGCGGCGGCGATTGGTATGAGGGCAGAGTAGGCGTTAAAGAACTTATGAATTTTATTGCCGGGCATAACATTATTGAGGTAAAAAAACAACCTGTAGTCTTAGAAATTCAAAGTTTTGATTTTTTTGAATATCCCTTAATTTACGCTACAGGCCACGGAGGTTTTATTTTGAAAGAAGCCGAGGTTCAAAGGCTTCGGCGCTATTTGCTGGAGGGCGGCATGCTGCTCATCAACGATGATTACGGCTTAGATCCATTTGTTCAGCGGGAAATGAAACGTGTTTTCCCCAATCGTCAGTTAAAACCCCTGCCGCTCTCGCATGAAATTTTCAACATATACTATTCCTTTCTAAATGGAGTGCCGAAAATTCATAAACATGATGGAGGCAGAGGCGAAATTTATGCCATTTTTCAGGCTGGGAAAATAGCCGTACTCTATATAAAAAATACGGATATCGGAGACGGCTGGGCGCCTTATCAGGTGCATAAAGATCCTATATCTGTAAGAAAAGAAGCTTTAAAGTTTGGCATGAACGTGGTGCTTTATGCTCTTACGCGCTAGGGCCGGGCCATGTCTTCGTTAAAACATGAGGTCTTGCAGAAGCTAAAATCTGCGGCTAAGCAAAGTAAAACAAGAAAGCTAAGCGAGCAAATAAAACAGGTACTAGAGCGTCTGTACGCGCGCAGCGACTTTGAGAAACGGCGCTCTTTGGCTTACAGCGAACGTTTCTTTCGCTTGCGAGATTTACGGCTGCTCTTAGCCGAGCTGGGGAATCCTGAGAAGCGGTTTCCCTGCATACATGTGGCAGGCACTTGTGGCAAGGGCAGTACGGTGTATTATCTGGGGGCCTTGCTGCGTCAGCAGAAGAAGGCCGATGGCAGCATGCTGCGTACAGCAGAATATTATTCGCCGCATATCATTGATGAGCGCGAGCGCTTTATGCTTAGCGGCATGCCCGTAAGCTGGGAAGAACTGGTGCCCGTTTTAGAAGAAGTCTTAGATACCGCCCAATCGCTAGAACATCGTTTAGCTAGCGACTTTGATTATGGACACACTTTGAAGCAAGCCTTAGCCTTAGAGCGCTATCGCCCAGCAAGCCAGGCTTCGCCAGCTAAAGTGCTTAAGGAAACGGCTGCTATACATACTCCTGCCAAAAATAAGAGTGAAAATAAGAGCATGGCAGGCATGGCAGGCATGGCAGATGATGTTGTTGAAAACAATGACCCTTGGCATGATGATGCTGTTTTCGCCCCCACTGTTTTCGATTTGCTCACGGCTAGCGCCTGTTTGCTTTTTAGTCGTAGCCAGGTTGATGTAGCTATTTTTGAAACTGGCTTAGGTGGCAGGTTAGATTCTACGAATATTCTTAATCCGCTTATAAGCGTACTCACCTTGATAGATTTTGATCATGAATGGCGCTTGGGTAATAATCTGAAAGCCATTACTTTTGAGAAAGCCGGTATTATAAAACAAGGCAGGCCTATGGTCTTCCATGCCTTTCGCAGGCAATTGAAGAATAAGAATGGGGCTAAGCTCATAGGTAATCGGGCAGGTAAGCCTTCAAAAACACCTTGGGCTTCTAAGGTAGCCGCTGAAGAAGGGCCTGAAATTGATGATCTAAGGGAGAAAGGAGAGCTTGCTCAGCATGAAGTTGAGGCGGTTATTTTGAAAGAAGCTAAAAAGCGGAATGCAGCTTTTTTGGCGGTAGATTCTCGCTTCAATGATATCAAAAAATTAGGCTTAGGCTTAGGCGGGCAAGGCGATGGGCCAGGGCAGTATATTCCTAGATTTTTACAAGAGAATTTCATACTTGCTCGCGCTGCTTTAGGGCAGCTGGGCTATAGCTTTACCATCAAGCAGCAGCAAAGTGTTTTAATGGACAGTTTTTTGCAAAAGAGCAGCAAGGCAGCTGCCGATGAAATCAGTAAAAACAACAAGGGCAAAACTGGCCTAAAAAACCATGCTTTTCTTTCTGGGCGCTTTGAGCGTAGGGCAAATTGGCTGCTTGATGGAGCACATAATAAACAATCGTTTATCAGCTTAATAACAGAAGTGCAGCAAGCGCCATGTTTTAAGCGCTACAAGCATATTACGCTCGTCTTCTATGCATTTTTCGATAAGGATGTTGAGGCTATGATGCTGGCTCTGCCCAGTAACTGGCATGTCATCTTTTTGAAATTGGAGCTTCCCTTTGTGCCGCATACGAGCATGCTTTCTGTTTTAGAACGAGCAAAGAGTATTCGCCATAGCAGAGGGGCTTCGTTTGGGGAAATTACGATGCTGCGAGAACTTAAAAGTCAAACAAAACCAGGCACCTTGTTTGTTGCCTGTGGATCGTTTAAGGCGGTTCGAGCGGCTTTAGTATATTTGGATGAATAGTTATAGCCTGCTATTTTGTAAAACCTTAAATTCTGTAAAAAG
>JAUXHF010000364.1 GCA_030621685.1 Spirochaetota bacterium | reverse complement strand
CATAAATTTTTTAGCAAAAAGCCAAGCCAAGCCAAGCATTCAAGCAGAGCTGCTTTCTTTTCTGGGGCAAAGCCTGTTTTGCTACCTGCGCGGTTATTTATTCTTCGCCATCCATAAATTTTTTAGCAAAAGCAATATTTTCTTTGCTGACGCTTCTGCCAAGCATTCTACAGATCTCGGCTAGTCTCTTTTCAAAGCTATCTAGATGAAGCACCGAGGTTATCGTTTTCTTTTCTTTTTCGAGCAGGCTTTTTAGAATAGTGAAATGACTATCGGCCGAGCGTGCTATTTGCGGAAGATGAGTGATGACAAGCAGTTGTTTTGTGGTAGCTAAGCGTTTAAGACGCGAAGCTAAGAGCAAAGCCGTTTTGCCGCCCACGCCGCTATCAATTTCATCAAAGACTATAACGCTTACTAAAAGCTGTGTTGCCAGCATGCTTTTTAAGGCTAGCATCATTCGCGAAAGCTCGCCACCAGAGGCAATTTGCCGAAAGGGCTTGGCTTGCATCTCTGGTGAAGCAGCATAATAAAGTTCTACCTTTGTAAATCCTGTGGCTTGGAGTTTCATGTTTTTACTGGGCTTTTCTTTGATGTCTGGTTTTATTCGAACCTCTATACGTCCGCCGCTCATGCCTAAACCCTCTATTTCATGCTGTAATTCGCCGTAGAAGTTTTGCAGTCCTTGTATGCGCTTTTCATGAAGCTCTGCGGCTAGGGCATAGGCCTTCGTGTAGGCTTCTTCATAGGATTTTTTTAGCTTAGAATATCCTTCGGAAGCCTGCGCTAGCCTAGCCAGTTTTTTTTCTGCCTCTTGCAATCTTTGGCTAAGACCAGTAGCCGATGTTTTATATTTTCGCTCTAAGGCCTCTACATTGGCCAGGCTTCCTTGTATTTCGTCAATCTCCGATTTATAATCTTTTAGGCTCAGCATGGCTATGCTGGTTTGAAGCTGAGAGCTAAGCTTTACCTGCAGATCTTCAATTTGCTCGCTATGCACTTGGAAATTTTTTTTCAGCGTAGCCTCTAAAGATGGAATTTGTTTGATGTTTGCCAAAATATGAGACATTTCTTGGAAGTTTTTTTCCTGGTTCCGCTTTACGGCATCAAAATGCATGGCTTCTTCGCTAAGTCTCTGAGCTTGTTCTAAAGCAGAAAGTTTTTGTTTTAATCCGCTGTAATCGCCAATATGCTTAAGTGCCTTAGAAAGCTCGCTGACCGTATAGTTTAAGAATTCTTTTTGCTGGCTATCTTCATGGGTAGTTTGCTGA
>JAUXHF010000012.1 GCA_030621685.1 Spirochaetota bacterium | reverse complement strand
CGTACTTAGTTTATTGCTGAAATTTTCAGGCTTTTGATGAGGTTTTTGATTAGGCGTTTGATGAGGCTGGCCTACTAAGGTTTCTATATGGCTACTTACGGGGACATACCCTAGGCGTGTAGATTGAAAGCGAATTTTCCACCATGGTTTGCCGTCTTCACCAAGCAAGCTAGCGATAATTTCAAATGGCTCCCAGCTTTCTAGGCGGCTAAGGTTACGAGAGCGTATGGCATGGCTACGATTCCGCACGACTACTTGCCAGCTATTCGAGAATAAGGGTTCTGTCGAGCTTATTTTTTTTTCACTGTTTAGAGCTTGGAAAATAATATCGATTTGTTTAAAATTCTCTTCGTATTTCTTTCTATAGCGTGATACTTGGTTTTTATCACAAAGCAATCTTTTATTTTTCAGCAGGGGTTTATAATCTATAGCTTGGGGATAGTGGGTTATCAGCCAGTATAAGATTTCAAAATTTTTCGCGCAGTCTTTCCCGCTCTTTGGTGAAAGGTTCATGTCTTGAAGAAAATACTCTATCACCGATTTTGCTTCAAGCTCGTAGTTTATTCGCTCTTGCACTATTCTTCTAAATATGGAATTAGTTTCACTAAGCTCATTATCTTCGTTTTTCTTTAGCATAAAAAGCGAAAGACGTTTTCTCTTATCGCGAAGAAAGCTATAGATGGCCTCATTATGGCTTGTGTTTTGCAACAAAGACTTTAGGCTTTTGCCCGTATAATAAAGCAATTCGGCTTCGTTTTCCACTTCAGATTCAAAAAATGTTTCACTGTAAAATTCATAGGTTTTCAAAACATCGAAATAGGAAGCATGCTGGTACAGTTGTTTTGCCTGAAGAGTAAGTTTTTCGTAGTTATAAAGAGAGGCATTTATACTCTCTTTTTCAGGGAGTCGCTGAAAGTAATCTTGCAGGCTGCCAGTATCGCGATTACGGGTGGCAAGATACAATATGCTGCTTAGCCCTATTATCGTAAGCAAGAGTAAGCATGCTGCCCCCCAGGCTAGGAATTTAGAGTAGGGATGTTTGAGAAGCATTGAAAGAAGTTTTTTCATAAAGGATATAGTATATCCTTATCTTTGCTTATTTCCTTTCTAAAGCTATTTTTTGATTTTCCTAAGTAAATTTTTTCCAAGTAAATTATCAGCCTGTTATTAAAAATGCTGTATAATTATATTGAAGGCGTTAAAGAGTAAAAGAGTAGAAGCGTAGAAAATATTTAGGATATACAGAATATTTATAAGATATGTATTGTTTTTATATTTGTTTGAAGCTACGGTATCATAGCAAGAGAAATAGCAAGAAAAATAGCAAGAAAAATAGTAGAGAAAATAGCCTATTTTTATAAGCAAAAGAGCAGCCCATGATTCTTAAGAAAGCAAGCCGGCTGAAGGCAAAAGAAGGCATAGAACTTACGGCCATGGTTGATATTGTGTTCTTGCTGATAATTTTTTTTATGACTTCATCAACGCTGATCCAAGTAAGAGCGCTGAAAGTAGATCTTCCGGGTACAGCCGCCGCCGATAGCGAGATTAAGAAACAACTGACGCTTTCGTTACAGAAAGATGGCACGCTTTACATCAATGGCAGGGTAGTAAGCATGCAGCAAGTAACATCTGCTTTGCAAAAACGAGCGACTGAGGAGCAGACGCCGGTAGTGATTATTGAAGCCGACAAAAGCGTTCCCTATGAACAGGTAGTGCGGCTTATGGGCATAGCCAAGGCAGCCGGAATAGAACGTGTTTCGCTTTCGGCGCAGCTACGTTCAAAGGGGCCTTAAATTTTTTATTTTACGGATATCAAGGTTTTGCTTGAAGCTATGAAGCTAGGGCAATAAAGAGCTACGGGCTTAAGTAATGTAATGGAAGGAAATTCAGCTAAACAGATTAAAAAAAAACAAAGGGCTGAAAAAAGTCGTTTTACGAACTCTTTGTGGCTTTCATTTTTTTTACATGCGCTTATACTCTTACTTTTCTTGGTAGTCTTTCCTGCAGAAGATGAAAGAAATAATCAAACAATAAAGATTCAAGTAGAACTTGCTGGAGCTGCCTCCTATAAAAGCGCGGTGAAATCGTTAGCGGTTAAAAGAGCAGCGCCAGCGAAACAAGCCAAGAGTAAAACACAAACACAAGAAGTACAATCTGCGACAAAATCTGCGATAAAAGTGACGCAGGAAAAACAGCCCGTGCCGCAGAAGCCTCCAGCCCCAGTTCTAGCGAATAGCCAGACTTTAGAGCGGAAAAAACTGGTATTTTCGAAAACGAAAACACAAACACGTAAGCAAAGCCTTTCTTCCGATAAACAGCAGCCAGCCAAATCGGAAAGTAGCGATATTGCCATAGAGAAGCTAGAAATATCTAATAAGAGAACAAGCCAGCTTCAAAAAAAACTGCTTAGCGCTGGAGCTGGCTCGCCAGCCAGCTCGGCTGAAGCCAGTAGCAAGGCTTCCTCGAAATCTAGCTTGGCAGGAAAGCAGAGCACTGTGGCTAGCTCAAAGACATCATCGCGAAGTGCAGCTTCTAGTTTTGATGATGTAGAGGATAGCTCTCCGGCAGATACAGGCCAAGACAATTCGCTGTTCCGCTGGAAAAAACAAGGCTCGGCGAGCAGGCAGCTTATTTCTCGTAACGTTCTGCCCATACCAAAAAACCTACAAGGCCAGGGTATTCGCAGTCAGGCCACCGTTCTTTTTAGAATTGATAAAACAGGCAAGCCCTTTGCCATAGAGGTTTTGCGCTCCTCTAAATACGAAGAGTTAGATGTTTGGATACTTCAGTTGGTTCGTTCGTTTCGCTTTAATCGTATTGAAAACAATGCTGTTTATGAAGCAGAATATCTGCAGTTTTTTCAGCCTTAGCAGTGTTTTTGTTTTAGGATGGCAAAAGCCTCTTTGCTAAAAAATCTAAACGAACACATTATGATAAAAAAGAATCTGCAAAATTTATATTTGTTTAAAAACTTTCCAAGCAGCTTGTTTTCTTTGTTTTTTATACCTATAAAAAGTAGGGTTTTCCTGATAACCTTATTTTTGGCAGCACAGTTTTCTCTGGTGGCTGGGCTTAAAGCGGCAAAATATGAGTACCCTGTGAAGTTTGTACGGATAACGTCTTTATTTGGCGAATCAAGAGGTACGCATTTCCACAGTGGCATAGATTTTGCTGGCCAGCAGGCTGTCTTCCCCATTGCCGATGGAAGGCTGCTTTTGGCTATAGATAGGAAATCAGATCCACGCTACAAACCAATGGGGCCAGGAAATACGGTAATACTAGAGCATGAGGAAGGTTTTCGTAGCTACTATTACCATTTGCAAGGGGCATCCTTGCTATCTGCAAACGGCAGCTCTGCAGATAATGCAAACGGCAGCCCTGCAGATAGAGTAGAGAAGGATAAGGCCATTGCTTTTATGGGATCAAGTGGATATTCTATTGGGGAACATTTGCATTTAGAGGTTGAGGATTTGCAGAGAAACTTAGTCATGAATCCATTTTTCATTTTACCGGATTATGATGATGCCGTGAAACCGCAAATTGTTTCTTTTTTATTTAAAATACGAGATAGAGTGTATCGGATTAAGAAAAACTCTAAATTCCGCTACCGTGGTCCTATAGAGCTCTATTCGGTGGTATGGGATTTCAGTAATAAAACGGATGCTAAAAATGGCCGAACGAAGGGTGTAAAAAGACTTACGTTAAGTATTGATTCGAAAACTTTTCAAGTGTATGATTTTTCTCTTCTTCAGAAAAGCGAAGAAGGATTGGCGGTTTCCGGGCAAAGCGCCAAGGCAGGCAACCAAGAATTTTATTATTTTAAAAAAGTATACGGATTGCCCTTTAATTTTAGGTTGGGAGAATTTATTCCTAGCAAAACAAAACATAGCTTTGAAATAGAAGTGTTAGATTGGCGAGGGAATAAGTCTAGCTATACTTTTAAGGTCAATTTTTTATAGCTGCTTAGCGGAGCTTTGCTTGTTAGAATTATCTTGATATACTTTTGCTAGCTCCATGCTTATTTCATATTACTTATTCTATGCTAGCTATATTTCTGCGAAACAAGCTGTTTTTTCTAGCTATAATTGAAAGTAAGTTGCCAAAATTTACTATTTTTCTGCCGAGTAAATAAACTATGCGTATCAACAATATGTATTCAAGTAACATGTATGTGAGTAATATAGATATTACATGTGATATAATATCAGGTATACTATAGCTATCGCTGTCGCAAAATTTGAGTACGGAACGAGATACAAGGCTAAAAACTATGAAAAAATCAGATGTAATGGGCAGAAAAACCTTTTCCGCAGGAACTCTTATTTTCTCAGAGGGAGATGCCGGTAAAGAAATATATATTTTGAATAAGGGTCTTATAGAAGTATCTTCGGGAGGCAGTGTTGTGGCAGAAATTTCCCAGCGTGGAGTTTTTTTTGGAGAAATGGCCTTTATTCTTGATGAACCCCGTAATGCTACGTTGCGGGCGCTTACCGATTGCAATTGTTTAGTTATTTACCATCATTACATAGAAGCGGTTATTAAAACTACCCCAGAAATAGGCTTTAAACTTGTGAAAATCCTTGCCAGAAGACTGAAATTCACTACCGACAGCTTTTCTAATATAAAAAAGAAAATGGATTCTGCTGCTATGGGAAATGCCCCGGCTAAGCCTTTAGCCATGTTGCTTTCTTTGGGTATTATCAGCAAAGAAAAACTGGCTGAGGCGCAAAAATCTCGTGAAATTGATGGAGCAAAACATTCCATACTCTTTTACCTTAATGCTGTGATCAGTAGCGAACAACAGCAAGATATTGTCATGTTTCTGCGTTTATATGGCAAATATAAACAAACATAAATAGTAAATAAATTCCCATACCATACGAATTCCAGTAAAAGTTTTTGTAACCTTGTTATAAGGTATTCAAAGCTAAACATGGGTATAATTAAGATTCTTTAATTTAGACTAACTTCTGCTAAATAAAGCAGGAGCAGAAGGCCATCTACGAGCACGGATATAAATACGTACAGGCGCAGCAAGGTAACAGCTGCTGCTAAGCAGCATAAAATTTAGAAGTAAAAATTGTCTCAAAATTATCTTCGATACACAAGCCCTTTAGGCCAGCGATACGCCTCTAAGGAGATGAGCGAGCTTTTTGGCCTGCAATATAGACATGTGCTATGGCGTAGAGTGTGGCTAGCGCTGGCTACAGCACAGAGCGAATTAGGGCTTTTTGAAAACCCCTCTTTGTTAGAGGCCATGCAAAACAGTTTAGCGGATATCGATTTCCAGCGTGTGCGTAGCTTAGAGCAGGAAATGCGCCATGATGTCATGGCACATCTTCATGCATGGAATGAGCAGCTTGAGAAAAAAGGTTATAAATCGTCCCCTTGGTTACACTTAGGGGCAACCTCGGCTTTCGTAGTGGATAATGCCGATTTGATGCAGATGAAGCAAGCTTTTTTGCTTCTTCGAGTAAAGTGGATAGAGGTTATTAAAAACCTGAAAGACTTTGTGCTTCGTTATAAAGACATGCCGGCCTTAGGCTACACGCATTATCAGCCGGCGCAGCCTGTAACGGTAGGCAAGCGAGCGGGGCTTTATTTAGAAGAGCTACTCATAGATTTAGAAGATATAGATGCTTTCCTAGAGACTCTGCGTTTTCGTGGAGCTAAAGGTACTACGGGTAGCCAAGCTAGTTATTTGACCTTATTTAATGGTGATGAGCAGAAGGTACAGAGCTTAGATGAGCGTGTGGCTGAGCTTTGTGGCTTCGATAAAATTTTTCATGTTACCGGGCAAACGTATACCCGTAAGATAGATTATAAGGCTTTGGCGCTGTTGTCATCGATGGCACAGACGGCGGCTAAATTTGCTGTAGATCTTCGGCTTTTAGCGGGGACATCCGAGCTTGAAGAGCCTTTTGAAGCGAAACAAGTAGGTTCTTCGGCTATGGCCTTTAAACGAAACCCTATGCGCTCAGAGCGCATTGGTGCTTTAGCTCGTTTTGTTATGGCTTTGCCGATAACGGGGGCCTATACGGCTTCTACGCAATGGCTAGAGCGAAGTTTAGATGATTCGGCTAACAAAAGAATTTCTTTAAGCGAGGCTTTTTTGGCTGTTGATTCAATCGCTGAAATTTTTAGTAATATCACAACTGGGCTGGTGGTTAATGAAAAAATCATCCATAGGCGTTTGGCAGAGCAGATGCCTTTTTTGGTTCTTGAAACACTGCTTATGAAAGTGGCTTCTAAGAAAGGCAGGAGCCGCCAAGAACTTCATGAGCATGCTAGAGTGCTTTCTCTTGAAGCTGCCAGGCAGATTAAACAAGAAGGAAAGCCTAACCCCTTGCCCCAGCTTCTTTTAGAAAAATCTGCCTTGTTCTCGCTAACTAGGCAAGAAATGGCAGGCTTACTGAGTGAAATGAATAATCATAAGGCTTTTACCGGACGTTGTGCCAGTTTGGCTGAAAACTTGGTTGCCCAGCGAGTTGAGCCTCTTTTAGAAAAAAAACGAGAGCAGCCAGAATTTATACCAGCTAAAGTGAACCTTCGTGTTTAATTTTAAATATGGAATGCCGCTAGAGAATACTCGTGAAACCAGTTGTTTTGCTTCAAGCACGTTATGCTTCTAGAAGATTTCCGGGAAAAACCCTCAACCAAATTCATGGCAAGCCGCTTCTAGCATATTTGCTAGACAGGCTTCTTTTCTGCGGGATGCCTGTTGTGCTGCTGGTCCCGCTAAAAGAATATTCACTATTTGTCGGACTTATAGAAAAATACTCTGCTCTTTGTAAAGAACTTCATAGGCAGCAAGAAAAGCAGCAGCATAAGGAAGATGGCCTATCGAAGAAGAGAAAGATCCGGTCGCTAGCTCCGTTTTTCAAACTTTTCGGCGGGGATGGAACTGATGTCCTCTTGCGTTTTGTTCAGGCGCTTAATTTCTTGGAAAGCAAAGGGCTTATCGCCGATACCGTTTTTCGCGTAACAGGAGATAATCCTTTTACCTCGCTTAGCCACCTCGTATCGTTAGCTCGTGTTATTAAAAACAATTTTAGAGATAACCATAGGCTTCCCGCGCTGGCCTATACAAAGGGGCTTCCCTACGGCAGTGGCGTTGAGGCTCTATCGGCAGCAGCGCTTTTTTTTAGTGATAAACATGCTAAATTACCTTACGATAGAGAGCATGTTAGTTCGTATCTGCATCGGAATATAGCGCAGCAGCAGCCTACTCTAAGTTGCTGTGGAAAACAAGGAAGAGAGAGCGAAACAAAAGCCTTTGAAGAAGGGCTAGCTTATTTTAGCAGAGCAGCAGCAGAAGTAGTAGTAGAGGCCCTAAAAAGCCACGTTAGGCCCCAGCTTCGGCTTACCGTGGATACTCCTAAAGACATGCAGCTTTTTGCTATGAGAGTGAAGGATTATCAAGCCTCTTTTCGATATCCTAAGTGCGCGGCGGAGCTTTTTACACATGACATATGCTCGAATTTCCCCGATATGGGAAAAGTTTTGCCGCTTAAAGTCCTTTTAAACGATAAAAAAAAGTAAATTCATAAAAAAACGCTTCAAAGATTTTGTTTTTAGCCGATTTTTCTAAGGGTTCTTGTTGGCTAAGATTGAGAAATTTAACGTTATCAAGCTAACTATTTGCCCACAAAATATGATGCAGGCGATAACGCGTAAGTATTTGCTTGCCATCTTGGGAGAGAAAAGTCATGCGAGAAAGGTTACTTTTGCTGCTTAGCGGCATGCGCCAGGGTTTTACCAAGCTAAGTTTAATACAAAAAATATTGTTTCTGGGGCTATCCTTAGTTATCATGGCGGCGCTTATTGTATCAATAGGATTTTCCACACGAGACACCTACAGCTATCTTTTCAAGAAACCCCTTACGACAAAAGATATAGGGCTTATTAGCGCTGAGCTAGAGCGGCTTAATATTAGCTATTCGGTCTTGCAAGATAAATATATTATTGTTGAAGATGAGGCCACAGGAACAAGAGTAAGAACGATGCTAGCCCAAAGCAATTTGCTTCCCGGTGATATTAAGGGCTGGGAACTCTTCGATATGGAAAGCTGGACAACCACAGAGTTTGATAGGAATGTTAAGCTACGAAGGGCCATTGAGGGCGAAATGAAACGCCATATTGAGAGCTTGACATGGGTAGAGAGTGTTCAAATATCCATATCTGTTCCCGAGCAAAGTTTATATACCCAGCGAGCTAGTGATGTGGAAGCGGCGTTAACGCTTATTCCTAACGAAGGCTATCTTGCTAACCTTAGCGATGAGAAAATAATTAAAGGTATAGAAAATATAGTGGCTCATGGTATAGATGGGCTTTCACGAAATAATATCGTGATAACAGATGCTTCAGGCCGCCAGCTCAACCTCTTTCCTGAAGAGTCCTATGAGCTGCAAATAAAACAAGCCTTGCAAGAGAACAAAGTTAAAGAATTAGAAACGCGTAAGATTAAAAAAAGTGTTGAGGATCTGCTTTTGGGTATTTTGCCAAGAGATCGTTTTCGTGTTGTTGTGGACGTAGAGCTGAATTTTAACAAAAAAACCTTGGAACAAAAAGAGATTCTCCCAGTGGTCGTAAAAGAGAGAACGCCGCTCTTGCCCTACGATGATTCAATTGTTTTAGAGAAAGTAGAGGTAAGCTCTAAGACCTTAGATGAAGATTTTGAAGGACTGGGCTTTATACCAGAAGGCCCTCCCGGCCAAGAGCCTAATTTGCCGCCGGGCTATAAGGAAAGTTTGGAAGGAAAGAATAAGTATAGCAAAAATGAAAGAATTGATAACTATGCTAATGGAGAGCGAATCATTAAACAAACTGACGATGCTATGGAAATTGAACGGAAATCTGTTTCTGTTACCGTAGATGGCTTATGGGAGAAAGAATTCGATGAGAATGGCCTGCCGGTGGTTATCGGGAATAGATTAAAGCGAGTGTATAAAGAGGTATCTGAAAATGATTTGCAGAAGTTTAAAGATGTTGTAAGAGGCGGTGTAAACTACAATCCTGGAAGGGGAGACCAAGTAATTGTTGAAAATATAGCCTTTGACCGCCAGGCGCAGTTTGCTGAAGAGGATGCTACCTACATTCGTAACTTCCGAATTCGCCGTGTAATTTTATATATTTCGGCTTCTCTGTTCATTATTATTTTAATTGTTATTTTCTATCGCTTTGCGGTTAATGCCATAGAAAGAAGGAGGCAAATGCGTATGGAGCAAGAAAAACTTATGTCTCGGCTACAGCGTGAACGAGCCTTAACTGAATTTGAGGACGCTGAGGCTGAAGCTCTTATAAGTGAAGAAGAATTGGAAAGCCAGCAGTTGCAGCAAGAAATTACTGCGATGATTCAGCAAAACCCTAAAGAAATAGCTAAAGTAGTCTCGACTGTTATTGAAGAGAAGTCTTAAGAAAAATCAAGTTGTTCCTTTATTCTTAAGTATATAATTCCATAGAGTCTAAAAATTAAAACTGATACATAATAACAGCGGAGAAACAATTTAGTAAAGAATGGCCACACGAAAGGCTGAAAAGCAAGAAAAGTTAACGGGCAGAAAAAAGGCGGCTATTTTTCTGGTAAGCATTGGGGCACAGAATGCAGCGCTCATTATGAAGAATTTAAAGGATGAAGAAGTAGAAATTCTTTCCTTTGAAATTGCTCGGCTTTCCAATATTCCCGCTGAGCAGAAAAATAATGTTTTGAAAGAGTTTTATGAACTGCTGCAAGCATCTAGATATCTTGTAGCTGGTGGCATAGCCTATGCTACCGATATTTTAGAACGTTCTTTAGGCGCGGCTCGAGCGAATGAAATTATTAATAGGCTAACTTCCTCACTGCAAATAAAACCTTTTGATTTCGTTAAGAAAGCCGACCCGCAGCAGCTGGTAAACCTCTTGCAGTCGGAGCATCCGCAAACTATTGCGCTTATTTTAGCTTATTTAGAGCCTAAGCGTTCATCCGATATCCTTTCTCAATTGCCAGTGGAAATTCAGACGAACGTGACCCGAAGAATTGCTACTATGGATAGAACTAATCCCGAAGTGGTACGAGAGGTGGAAAGCACGCTAGAGATAAAGCTCTCTTCCTTTGAAACAGATGACCTGCATGTATATGGCGGCATTGACACGGTAGCAGAAATGCTTAACTTTGCAGACAGATCGACTGAAAAAACCATTATCGAGAACCTTGAAGAAGAAGACCCTGAATTAGCTGAAGAGATTAAGAAACGAATGTTTGTTTTTGAAGACATTGTTATTCTTGATGATAGGTCTATGCAGAAAGTCCTGCGTAAGGTTGATATGTTTGACTTGGTAAAAGGGCTGCGTTCATCGGATGAGGAAGTCAAAGAAAAAGTGCTCTCTAACATGTCAAAACGTGCGGCGGTCATTTTGCAAGAGGACATCGAATTCCTTGGGCCCATTAAGCTTTCTGATGTGGAAGAATCCCAGCAGCGTATAGTTTCTATTATACGTAAAATGGAAGAAGAAAGTGATATTGTTATCATTCGTAGTGGTGAGGAATCATCGCTAGTTTAGAGCTTGGGCTTGAGCTTGGCTAACAAAGGAAGACATATGAAGTACGCAAGAATTTATAAGCGAGAGCAATTAGCCGGAAGAAAAGAGTCTCGGCAAAAAATAACTTCTACCTTTGAAGCTATTCCCGAGGGTGAAGAGGAATTTGCTTTACAGAAAAAAATCTCCAGTGAACCTTTTTCCCAAAAACTGAAAAAGCAGTTTTTACAACAAGAGCCACAAGCCGAAAAACTGAAAGAAGAACAGCAAAAACTTCAAGGTGTTAAGGCTGAAATTGATAGAGCCAATAAAGAGTATGAACGTTTATTGCAAGAGAGAACATCTGTCATTGCCCAGCAAGATGTAGAGGCTCATAAGAAAACAGAGGCTATGCTAAACGAGGCCGCGCAGAAAAAAAAAAGTTTGCTTGATGAGGCAGAGCAAGAAAAAACTGATATTCTAAAGCAAGCAGAAAAAAATGCTAGCGAAATTCTTGCTGAAGCTGAAACGAAGCGCTCTGCTTTTGAGCAGGAAGCACGAGAAGCCGGTAAGCAAAGCGGCATAGAGCTGGGAAAGGAAGAATCGGCTAAAGAGCTTTCGGCCTTAACAGAACTGTTAAAGAAAACAGCCATTGAGGTTCAAAAAGAACGTCATAAACTCTACAACCAAGCAGAACGTGACCTTGTTGAAATTTGTAAAGTAGCGGTTCGTAAAGTTGTCAAACAGCTTAGCAAAGAAGATGAGAAATGTGTTATTCGTAACATTAGCGCCGCTCTTGCCTTGGCCGATAAACATGCCAACTTGAACGTGCGGGTACATCCCGATGATTATAGTCTTTGTAGCCGCTATACAGGAGAGTTTCTGCAACAAGTAAAAAATCTTGGTAATCTTAAATTTGTTGAGGACATAAGCATTGAACAAGGTGGCTGTTTCATTGAAAGTACGGTAGGGGCGATAGATGCTAGAATCTCCTCGCAGCTTCAAGAGGTAGAATTTGCTTTAGAAAAGATAGCAACGGTAAAATACAAAAACATTTAATTTTTTTATTATCGAGAATTATTATCGATAAAATACTCTTGAAAAAGAGCAAGGTAAAAATGATGAAGAAGCAAGCTTTGTTTTTTGCTCTAGTATTTCGCCGTCTTGCTTTACACCAGCAAGGAGCAAAGAGTGCTTCATAGCTAAACAGGTTTTATTTGTTTTTGTTAGTTTTTCGTAACCATGCTGAAATCTTATGTTCAAGAGCTAGAGGCGCTCTCTACGCTGAAAAAATTCTGCTATGTAAAAAGTTTTAGCGGTGGACTTATTTACGTGGACATTCCAGCAGAGGGATCTCCTGCGGTAGGCGATCATCTTTGCTTATACGACCCAGCAGGAAAGGCTATTGCCGCCGAGGTAGTAGGCTTTACTGCCGATAATCTTGTTTTAGCGCCGTTATCTCCGTTGGGCTCGGTTAGTAACAGGACTCCTGTGCAAATAAAAACTCATACAAGCATGCTTGAGAGAAGCATGCTTGACCCAGAGCCGCTTTTGTCTAGAGTGGTAGATGGCTTAGGCGAGGCCATAGATGGTCTTGGGAATATTCATTTTGATGCTAGGAAAAGAAGCATCTTGTTAGATGACAGCCAGCCCCTGCAAAGACAAGCCATAACAGAGCCTTTTCAAACGGGCATTAGAGCTATTGATAGTTTACTTACTGTAGGTAAGGGACAGCGTATGGGTATTTTTTCTGGCTCTGGAGTGGGGAAATCAACTTTGCTGGCGGCCTTAGCAGAAAATAGCCAAAGTGATATTAATATCATTGCTCTTATAGGCGAGCGCTCACGAGAAATAAAAGAATTTGCCGAAATCAAACTTTCGGCTGAATCAAGAGCAAAAACGATTATTGTTGCTTCGGCGGCTAGCGATCAACCGATAAAAAAAATCCGTGCTGCCTACACGGCTCTGGGCTATGCCAAATACTTTTGTAGCCAAGGTAAAGATGTTCTCTTCCTTGCCGATTCCTTTACCCGATTAGCCCATGCCAAGCGTGAGCTTGGCATAGCCCTAGGCGAGCCACCGGTAGCTCGTGGATATCCGCCTTCGGCATTGGTTTTGCTAAGCGAGCTGGTAGAAAAAACAGGCCCTGCTCGTAGCGGAAGTATAACCGCTTTTTGCAATATTCTTGTAGAAGGCGATGATTTTGATGAGCCAGTTAGCGATAGCATGCGCGGTATTTTAGATGGGCATATTATGCTCTCGCGGAAAATTGCTGAATCTGGGCAATATCCTGCTATTGATATGTCTGCTTCCATAAGTCGGCTTATGCCCGATATTGTGAGCACAGAACATCTGGAGGCTGCTTTGAAACTTAAGAATCTTATACATAGCTATCGCGAAAACGAGGAACTTATTACGATAGGTGCCTATACTAAGGGCTTAAATCATGTTAGTGATGAAGCAATACGCTTAAAGCCTCTTTGGCAGGCTTTTTTGCAGCAAAATTTGCTATCAGGACAAAAAATCTCCTTTAAAGATTCTTTGCAATCGCTTTTCTCTTTGAATGATAATATTAAATAATAAAAATGAGGCTCTTACTCTTTCCGCCTTTCAAGGCTTAGCTAGTTTCTTTTCTTTAGAAAATGAGTGCTTCTTTCCGATAAGTATAGAGTAGCTAAGGTATAAAAACCTTAGCTGAAAAAATTTAACGTTACTAAAAAGTTACAAAGCAAAGAAATATCTGAAAAACGGTTTACAGAGCTAGGAAATGCTATGGCCTTGAATAAAGAAATATCCAAAAATATCGGAGCTTTGTTAAACCATCTTGTACAAGAACAGCAGCTCCCGGAAGAATTAGGGGTAGAAATACTTAATAAATATGATGCCGTCTTGGATGATAATGGCCTGCAGGAAATTGTTGCTGAGGATAAAAAAGAATTTGAAAGAGAGCAGATCCTTGTTGCCAAGAAATTACGTGATGTAGAAGAAAAAAAACGATTAGCTAGAGAATCAATAGGCCTTTTTCCAACAGCTGCAAAGCACTTTTCTAAGTTATCGAAAAAAGAACGGCAGAAAAAAATAACTAAACTGCTGGAAAAAGAAGCAGAAGTAGAAGCAGAAGTAGAAGATGTCTCGCCCACTCCTAGCGAGACAGCACCTGAAAGCTCAGAAGATTCTTCGGAAGAAAAACGTAAAAAAGTAACTGAAGCTTTAACCAAGAAAATACAATTGGCTGGAGAGTTTAAGCCCTTAGAAAAACAAGCTAAACATCTTGAGAATGAGTCTGAGCCTGCCAGCTTAGAGCCAGGCAATTCTAAGCTAGATAGCTTAGAGCTAGATAACGTAGAGCTAGACAATGCAAAGCTAGATAATTTAGAGCTAGATAACGCAGAGCTTGACAATTCAGAGCTAAATAATTCAGAGCTAGATAACGTAGAGCTAGACAACTCAGAGCTTTTTGCAGAAACGGCTGACTCAAAGATTGATACAGAAAAAACTCAAGATACTCAAAGCATTGACGCTAAAGAAAATGTTCTGCAGTTTCCTGATGTTAGCTTTAAAAATCTTGACTTTTTTCCCAGTTTTGGTAAAGATACTGTCGATGAAAACAATTTGCAGGAAGGCGTCTATAAAACGAAAGGCATTCTCGCTAATTTTCCTAAGGACTTTCTGAGTTTAGCTACCGAAAAAAATAATAAAAAATTAAAAGAACAACAAGCACAAGGCTCTGGCAAAACCTCACAAGTCCAGCCTAAGCTAATCAAACCTGAAGTCCCAGAAGAAGCTTTAGCCAATGAAGCCCCATCCTTAGCGAATCCTAGCCAGTTATCAGCAAGCGATGCCCAAGCAGCTAAACCGCTTGAGGAAATTGAGTCTTCTCTTGATACATCAGAATTACCATCCCTAGATGCCTCTCGTTTAGAAGAGCCTACAGGTGAAGGGAATGCTACTAATATTCTACATGAAGATGATGCCCCTAAGCTAAATGATGAAGCCCTGCCTAGTTTAGATGAACAAACTCTGCCTGCGCTTGAAAATGAAGCAGTCTTGCCCCAGCCAGCCCTAGAATCTAAGGGGGAAGAGCCAGCCCTAGAATCTAAGGGGGAAGAAGTCTCTGTATCAGCAGAAAGTTCCATTGAGCCTGTAGATGAAAGCCTAGCTTCTCCTGCGGATATTCCCATCTTAGATGTTGAGAATGCTGGGTTTAGCAGCCCTGAAAAACTTGAAGAAGAATTAGCTTTAGGCTTAGGTCAAGGGCCAATCTCAGGTGATCCAGTAGAAGCTAAACTTGAAGACTCCGCTGAAGATTCGCTTCAAGATAGCAGGTCTCTTTTGTCGCCCAAGCCAGCCAGCCCATCGGAAGCTGCAGAAAAAATTTCTGATAGGGCAGCAGAGCTTAGACCAACAGAAGCAAATGCGCATGAAGGTAAGAGCTTGAAATCTGCAGAGCAGGCATCTCTTGATGATATTGACTTTGAGCAGCTCGATTTCGAAACGCCTGTTTTGGAAAAAGATTCTGCTTTGGCAGAAAGTTCCCCGCAAAACCTAAGCAAAGTTCCTGAAGTTCCTGAAAATAAGGTAGAGGCTACGCCAGAAGAAGAAGATAGCCTGCAGCCTGATGCTAACAACAATGCCTTTGAAGGTAACTTGGAAGTACAAAAGGCTTTCTACCAGAAAGCCGTATTGGTTTTGCGAGGTTTCTCGAAAGTTAACCGCGACTTCATTCTCTCTACTATTCAGCAGAAAAAATTAACCGATGCCGAAATTGATGTGTTGCTTGACGCTATTGTTGAGAATCAAGATGATGAAGAAATGGTGATAACCTTCGTATCTAATTTTTTGTTTCAAAAAAACTATGAAGAGCAGCTAAGCCAGAGCCAGCAAGAGCAGGCGTATCAGCGGAAACAAGCAAGCGATTTTTATAAGAAAAAACGTGCCTTGACGTTCTTAAAACGTTTTTCGCTTGTTGCCAGCCTCTTTTTGCTT
>JAUXHF010000180.1 GCA_030621685.1 Spirochaetota bacterium | reverse complement strand
CCCCAGCCAGAGCTTTTCAGCAACACTGTTTTTTGGCGCTGCAGAATTTTTTTTAAGCATATCAACAACGCTGTTTTTTTTGAGGGGGTATGATACCCTCTCACCCCCCAGCACATTATCCACCAGCATATTATCCCAGCTAAATTTTCACTCTCCACTTGCGGCAACTCCCCAGCCAGAGCTTTTCAGCAACACTGTTTTTTGGCGCTGCAGAATTTTTTTTAAGCCTATCAAGCAGCTCCTAGCTTAGCCCCCTCGCCGGCTAAAGCATTTCAGCTTTCTTTTTTCGAGGGGGTATGATACCCCCTCACCCCCCAGCACATAGCTCCAGCTAAATTTTCACTCTCCACTTGCGGCAACTCCCCAGCCAGAGCTTTTCAGCAACGCTGCTTTTTGGCTCTGCAGAATTTTTTTTTAAGCAGAAAGCTGGATTTCTTGCAATTCATGTAGCTTCTTATAGATGGAACTCTTTTTGAGTAGCATTTTATGCGGGCCCTGCTCCACTAATCTGCCGTGATGGAAGACTAAAATTTTATCCGCTCGGCGAATGGTTGAAAGCCGATGGGCAATGATGATGCAGGTCTTGTTCGTGAGTAGCTTGTCTAAAGACTTCTCGATAAGGCGCTCGCTCTCGCTGTCAATGTTGGCCGTGGCCTCATCCAAAATAAGCAGAGGAGCATTTTTTAAAAAAGCTCTAGCAAAAGAAAGCAGCTGTTTTTGCCCCGTGGAAAGAAGTTTTCCTTCCTCAAGAACACCTTGCTGGTAGCCTTCAGCATGGCGCATAATGTAATCGTGGAGCAGGGCTTTCTTGGTAGCTTTCTGGGCTGCTTGGAACAGCTCTTTTTTGTTTTCAACTAGCCCTGTATATTCTAAACTCTCTTTAAGCCTACGTTTTTCGTTGTCAATATAATGATCCAATATGATGTTTTCATAAAAAGAGCCTGTGAAGAGAAACACATCTTGCGGCAAAGTAGAAATGTTTCCTCGTAAGCGGCTAAGGCTCATGGAGCGGATGTCTTCGCCGTCAATTAAAATGCGACCGCTACTTACATCGTAGAGACGGTTGATTAACGATATCACGGTTGTCTTTCCCGCTCCGGTGCTGCCCACAATGGCTACTTTTTCACCTTGCGCTATGGTAAATGAGACATGCTGCATGGCTGGCTTGCCTTTTTCATAGGAAAAACTAACATCATCAAAGGTGATGTCGCCGCGAATTTTTCGGGAAGGCATGCTCGTATGAACGGGAGCATCGGGCTGCCAGTAAGCGGGCTTGGAGGCATGGGATGAGGAATTGGAGAGCGGCCTTAACCTATCTTTGCTTTTTGCTGCTAAGGCTTCTTGCTTAGGCGCAAGGAGGGCCGGGTCACTGAAGGCCGGCTTTTCGCTTAGAAAACTGAAGATACGCTCGCTGCCGCTCATGGCTGATTGAAAGGTGTTGAACTGCTCGGCTAAGTCGTGCAGCGGACGGAAAAACATGTTGATGTAGATGAAAAACGAGAAAAGCTCGCCAATTGTTGTGAGGCTTCCCAGATAACGATGAGCAAAAAACAGCACGCCTATCATAGACAGCGAACTTACCACCTCAATCAGCGGGAAATATAAAGAGTATGATTGAATAACTTTTAAAAAAGAATTTTGATACTCATGGTTGGCTTGGTTGAAATCAGCTAAACTTTTCTTTTGGTGGTTGAATATATTTATTTCTTTAATTCCGGTTATCGATTCAGCCAGCAAAGAATTCATTCTTGAATTAGAACGGCGAACGCCACGGTAGCCATTTCGGATGCCAGCGCGAAAGGCTAAGGTCCCTAGCGTAAACAAGGGTATGGAAAGAGACAGCGTGAACAGGGTAAGCTGCCAGTTTATCGTGAACATAACGATTAAAATGAATAAGGCTTTTAGTAAATCGCCTAGCACTTGAATGACTCCCCGAGAGATGAAGTCACGAATCGCCTCAACATCATTGGTTAGATACGTGAGGGTGCGCCCCAAGGGGTTTTTGTCAAAGTAGCTGTTTGTCATCGACATTATTTTCTTGATGACGTTCTCGCGAATATCGAAGATAAGCCGCTGGCCCATATACTGTGTGCTGATAGTAAAAAAAAATGTCATGATGAAAGAAAAGAGTAAAACAATGCCTAGCCAATACCCTTTTTTATACAGCCCTTGTACATCGCCGTTAACAATATTATCATCAATGCCTAGTTTTATGATGTAAGGGCTAATGGTAGCGCTGACATCGCTTAGGAGCATGAAGACTATGGTGATGGTAAAAAGGCCAGGATATTTTTTGCCATAGTCCAAAAGCTTTTTTAGTAAGCTGAAATCTAGGCCTTTTTTGGTAGGCTTATTGAAACTCTTCTCTTTCTCCATGAACGGCTGCTACTGTTTTATTTGTAAAACTGATTTAATTTTATGTTGGTTATTTTGTTTTTCGTTGTTATGTTTATGAGCAAAAAAAGTATTCCTTAGCGTTGCTCTTAGCCTTTAGTGGATAGAGGTTTCTAGTTTCTGCAGTTTTGCGAGGCGGGCATAGGCACCATGGAGTTTTAGTAACTGGAAATGGCTACCTTGTTCAAGAATACGCCCATCTTCCACGTAACATATTCTATCGGCTGTTTTTAGTAAAGATATTTTATGCGAGACAAAAAGAATGCTCTTCTTTTTGCGTAAAGATTTTAAGTTGCTAATAATATTCTCTTCGGTTTGGCTATCGATGCTAGAGAGCGAGTCATCTAAGATAAGAATATTTGCTTTATTTTTATACAAGGACCTAGATATGGCCGTGCGTTGTTTTTGTCCGCCAGAAAGCGAGATGCCGCGTTCTCCAATTTCCTGCTGGTATTGATGAGGAAAGGCTATTATCTCTTTATGGATATCCGATAGTTTTGCCGAATTGACAATGCGCGGAAAGGAGGGATCTTGTTCTTCCTCAAAGCCGATGTTATGTTTCATGCTTGCCGAGAACAAAAAAGTTTCTTGGGGGACGAAGGCCATTTGTGTATAAATATCAGAGAGGGTTAAGGCGGAAATATCTTTGCCGCCTAAGGTGATGGAGCCGGCTGTTGGTTTCACAAGCCCCATGATAGATTCTAACAGCAGTGTTTTCCCGCTACCCGTTCGCCCGGCAATGCCAACTATCTCTCCGGGTTTCAACTTCAGTGAGAATGATTTAATAATCTCGTGTCCTTCGCTATTGGTGAAGCCTAAGTTTTTAATTTCTAATATGGGAATCTTTTTGCTTTTGGGAAGCTGCAGTGAACGTCCTACGCTACTATTTCTTGTATGCAAGAGCAAGGAAATTCGTTCCAAGGCACTTAGTCCTTGTTGCATAATGCTCATAACCCAGCCTAAGGCGAATATGGGGAAGGTGATGATCCCCAGCATAATTGTGAATTGCAGAAGCTCCTCTATACTCAGTCTGCCGTCAATAATGGCCAGTCCGCCCCATACTAAAATGACTATTTGGGATAGCCCAAAAACAAAAAGAAAGAAAGGCCATGTAAAGCCTTCAAAGATGGCTAGCCTTAAGTTGCTTTTCAAATAGCTACGGCTAATGTCTTGAAATCTTTGGTATTCGGTTTTTTCCATAACCGAGAGTTTTACGGTGGTCATGCCAGAGAGTATTTGCCAAGCACGGTTGTTCATCGTAGAGCGCTGAACTTGAATCTTTTTGTAGAGGGGCCTAAGCTTTGGCATAATCAGCAGTATCAAGATAACGATGAAGAGCATCTGTAGGAAAATAAACAGCGTGAGCTGTTTATCTAAGGCTGCCATTTCGGGGAGAAAAAAGGCTAGGCGAGAAAGTGAGTTAGGAATATACATCATTCCTGGCCCTGCCATAGTGCGCACGTCATTGACATCGTTGGTTACGCGGCTAATGAGGTCGCCTGTCTGTTGTTTTTTATAGAAATCTACAGGCAAGTTCATTATTTTATGATAGATATCGCGGCGGAACCAGTATTCCACTTTGCGGCTTGCTCCGATGATAAGCGAGCGCATCAGGTACATAAAAAAGGCTGTTAGCCCTAAAAAGAAGAACGTATAGAGAATAAGTTCTGTAATTCTCTTGCCATCGTTATTTCCGCTAATTTCCTGAAGGGTTAGCCGCATGTATAGAGGTATTTTGACGTAGCCGTAGTTTTGCAGGAGCAGGCAAACGAGACCGATGGTGTACAGCCATTTAAACTTCCATATGTATGGAAAGATTATGGCGAGTTTTCTTAGAAAATCGAAAGATTTTTTCTTGGGCATGGCTTAGTTAGGGCTTCTGTGGCATACAAACACCAGAGTAATTTGTATATATAATGAGAGTTTTGCTTTAGCAACAACTCTTGAATTTCCTGTATTTTTGAAATGAAAATCTTAGCGCTAGCTTTTTTTTCAGATTTTTATAACTCTTAAGCCTTTTTTAGTATAATATTAAATAACTTGAAAGTTTATAAATTCTGTTCTTACAGCTA
>JAUXHF010000253.1 GCA_030621685.1 Spirochaetota bacterium | reverse complement strand
GCCGAAAGCTCCAAGCAATCCAAGCGAAGAGCCGAAAGCTCCAAGCAATCCAAGCGAAGGGCAGAAAGCTCCAAGCAATCCAAGCGAAGGGCAGAAAGCTCCAAGCAATCCAAGCGAAGAGCTAAAAGCTCGAGCCGAAGAAGACGAAAGTAAGGAAGAATTTTAATCTAACTTATTTTTAATCGTTTTTTAGTTTTCAAAAATAATAGAAGCAGCACAGTCACATTCAAGGCATCAAGGGCATTCTTATTACTTTTTACACTTTATCCATGTACAGAATTTCTTTTCTTAGCTTTGTAACCAGCATAATATTATTTTCTCAAGTGCTACCTTTGGGCAGTTTGATATACAAAGAACTTTTCTATGCTACGCATCGCTACCATTACTACGATAGCGGAAGCCAATCCTTTTGTGTTATCAGCCGTAGTGAAAAAAAAAGCAGCAGCCTCCAGCAGGACATTCAGACCTTGCTTGGCCTTGGCCTGCTAGCGCCACTTAACTTTGCCTTAGATCATGAATATAAAAATGTAAGAATATCTGGCATCAATCTTCTTGATGAAACGCTGATTATTAACCTTTCTAAAGAATATCTAGCCTACTCTGCTAAGGCAGAACGCCGTTTCATGATAAGCTTACTATTCAATGTTCAGCAAAACTTTCCAAGCGTACGTGAAGTTCAGGTTTTCGTAAACAGCCAGCGGCTTAACTTCTTGCACGGCGATGTTTTTTACGGATGGCCCTATCAAATGCATACAACAAAAAACCTAGCTGGCTTTTTTTTAAGCTCCAGCATGCTTAAAGCAGGACGGCTTGCAGCCGGGGCAGGGCCCCCAACCCCAAATACCTTAGATCAAGCAACAGGCTATTTTCAAAGTGATAACCATACCCAAACTTCCGCCGATGAATATCTTGCTCGCCTTCGCCCTGGACTTCATGGCTATATATTCCTAGAGGCAGAGAATGAGCCGCTACGCTCTGGAAATTTCCCCCTTTGTAAAAGCTATTAAAGCAAAACATGGGCATATCTTAGTCTTCTGCTAAGCTAAAGCCATTCCTTAAATTTCTTTAAATACCCCTTTCTGCTATATGCGCTACCATAGTTTTATTAAGAAGCGAAAAGATGGCTTCTTGCATCTTGCTACCGGCAAGCATGAAAAAAAGTTTTACGACCTCTCTCTGCGTTTTACTGATAGCGCCGAAATATTTGGTTACGCCCATAAGTCTACCAGCTCAAAAATACGCAGGCTTTATGCCTCTAAAAAGCGCGATGATACCCTAGCTCTTTTCCAATATGACACTTCAGCGCTACAGCAAAAGCAGCTTAACCTTGCAACCTTTATGGAGGCCTCCCATAAACAATTTCGTAGTAAGCTGGGAAAGCTTTACAGCGAAATACCCGCTCTGCGCCAGTACAGCTGTATGCTGCTTAGCGAGGGGGCTTGGAAAGATGCTCTGTGGAAGCTCAAGTTTTTAGGGCTTAGCTTCGAAAAAGATACAGCTGACGCTTTTGTTAATTTCTCCTCGGCGGCGGCCAATCTCCTCCAAAATTCTTCTGTGGTAAAACCTGCATCAGCTGCATCAGCTGCTTATTGCCTTACTTTCTTAAGTGATTTCTTTTATTTACAAAGCAGGCAAAACAGCCTTACCCCAGAAAAAAGCTCCCCAGAAAAAATCTCCGAAAAAGCTAGTAGCGCCGAAGTTGTTTTTTGGGGAGCTTTTTTCCCAAGCTCCGCGCTCTTCGATGTGGCTACGCCCGGCGCCGGGCCTGCTATCATTCTTACGGCTAGCGGACATCCTCTGGGGCTGGGCGGAAATCGCCTACTCTTTGTGCATAAAAAAATACTAGCGGATTTCTCGGCAGATAACAGCGCTGCTCTGAAGCTAGATAAAGCAGAGAACTCTGCCAAAACAGATGACCCTGCCCTACTCTTATTACAAGAGATTGTTTATGCACAGGGAGCAGAGCGAGCATCGCTTTGGCAGTTTGATGTTTATAAAGAGGCTATTCGCTATTATTACCATCATCATGGCAAGAAGCGGCACAAGGCCTTATGTGGGCTTTTCAAGTCTAGCTTATCAAAGATAGAAAAACGCGGTTTAGCTAAAAAAGTAGAGTTTCTTCATGACCCAAGCTTGCTCTCTGCCAGCATCAGCCTAGCCACTGTAAAGCTGCCAGAATGTCTTGCTGAAGCCTTCGTAGAAATCTGCCCTTGGCATGCTGGTAGCCGGATATATCGGCTCTGCGTGCTTGGCATAGCTATTTTGTTTCATTATAACAGCAGCAAGAGCGAGGAAAATAGCCACATCAAGAGCGAGGAAAAAGAAGTTACTTTTTATTTGGCTTTAGCGATAAACGCCGAGCCTAGCCACACAAAGAATGCTTTGGATAAATTCCTAAAATTCCTTGAGCTTTTGAGTCCTGCTGGAGATTAGCCATTTAGCAATATCTTCTAACATTGACATCTTCTTCAAATAAGGGTATAATAGTGTTTCATTTTTGTAGCCCGCTTACTTTCTTGGCAATTCACTTTGACATGCATTTGTTTATATGGGCCGTTTGTATGGGCCTATAGCTCAGTTGGTTAGAGCAGGCGACTCATAATCGTCTGGTCCTAGGTTCAAGTCCTAGTGGGCCCATTGTACCTCTCAAAATACCCTGCTTTTTACAGCGTTTTTCGGCGTTTTTGTTTTTCATTGACCATCTATTGACCAAGTTTTCAGAAAAGCGCCTCTATTTTAGCCATCTCTGCCGCTAGCTTTTCCTTACCAACATAGGAATA
>JAUXHF010000376.1 GCA_030621685.1 Spirochaetota bacterium | reverse complement strand
TATTTCTAATATACTTTTCATGGATGATTATGCCTCTAAAGCTCTTTTTCTAAGAAGTCTTGGCTTCCTTTTCTAAGAAGTCTTGGCTTCCTTAAGAGCTGGGTTTTTTGTAAGCGAATTACCCGTAGATCCTAGGCTTCTTAGGAAGGGAGCTTGCTTCGCTGCATGTTTTTTTTCCTGTGCTTTTTCTTTTTTGACCAGCGTCTTACTGGGCTTTTTTATTGGAACAGCATTGGCTGGCTTGCCATTAAGTAAAGGTTTTAATAATGTTTCTACAGACTTAAAAGGGTTTACCGGTAAGTCTGAAAGTTTTTTTTCAAAAATACTATGACCTTTATCAAAAAATATTATTTTAATAAATCCTTTGGATTGTCTTGTGTGGCAAGCTAATTTGAGTATTTTTTGTATGCCATTTATCCATATATTTTTACCACCTTTGCGCGGGCGAAATGCCAGCGTACTATCTTCGTCTTCTTCTATGAGTATCAGCATTTTTGCCATATCAATATCCTTATATTTTTATATTTTATATTCATGCACGGTAATCCTAAGCCCCGCCTTCTTTAAGGAAAACAGGGCTTAGGTATTATTTAAATATTATTAAATTAAGAGTAGCTTATGCCGCTTAGCATAGCATCTCTTCTTCTATCTCGAGTAAAGAGATTAAGGTAGGTGTGACCTGTCATATAAGCAGAGGTTTCTCGCTCTGACATTTCAAAGCCTTTGCCGTTAGGATAGCGAACGAGGAAGCCCACTTCGCCGCCCTCTGGCTTCTGGAAGGTTCTGGTAACTAGCCCTAAGCCACGGTTTTCTTGGAATTCCGAGAGCAGAAAGGCATCGCTTTCTTTGACAAGGTAGTGATACATAATCTTGACAAAGGAATTACGATGATAGATGCCAATATCTTTTTGGCCGACAACGTTTTTCTCGGAAGAATAGGAGCTATCGAAACTTCGGTTGGCTTCAATCTCCGAGGCTAGCTGGTCCCAAGATCTTCCTGAAACAAGCAGCGTGAAGGTTTGTGGCCGCATAGCGTTGGTTCGGCTTAAAATAGTCGATACTGCATTTTTTACCTTTTCCACAGTAAGCTC
>JAUXHF010000318.1 GCA_030621685.1 Spirochaetota bacterium | reverse complement strand
TCGCTTCAAAAAAATCTTTTTTACGCTTAAAATTATTGACCTTATAAACTTTATTTTTTCTCAATTTCTTTTTTTCATCATGCTCATCTAGCGATTCTATCCAGTCATTAATTTCATTTTCAATTTCTTCTTCATCCAATTCATAAATTCTCTCCACCAGCTTTCTGTCTAGCACATATGTGCCAGATTTTTCTAAAAACTTTTCCACCTGTTCCGTAATTTTTTTAAAACTACGGATGCTTTTTTCGAAAGCACCAAAAGAGCTTTCAAAACGTTTGACAACAAGCCTGCGTATGAAATCAGACAAATTCTGCTGTGACATAAGCGAAAAGCCATGTTCGGAAGATCCTGTTTTAGCGGTATTTCCCTCGTATTCTTCTGGCTTATAAATGGCGCCTTTGAAGCGCCTTACTTCAGGCACATTAGCCCCTTGTTTAGCGGCCTCTTCAGCTTCAGCTTCATTGAGGAAGCGTGAAATAGTTTTATCGTAAAAAACTACCTGCTCTGGCGAGAGTTCAAAAAACCACTCCTGGGGGTCTTCAACGCTACCAAGTTCTTCCATTTCCTTGCTATATCTAGGATTATTTTTCAGGTCAAGCCGATTGCGGCGTATAGTTATAGGTTCAATAATCCTGCGTATCTTCTTTGTTTCTTTACTCAGACATTCCTGAACTTTCTTTTTCTCAATTTTTATGCTGTCAAAATTTTCCTTGTAGAGTTTTTTTATTTCTTTTATATTTCTAAGCTTTTCGTAATCTTTTTCATCTTTGCTTAGCAGCGGACTAAATGTTCCAAAAATATTTTTAGAGTTTGCGAAATCACTAAGCAGCGTGCCGTCTTGTAAATCGATGCTTGATTTTTTAGGAGTAATAAACAACGATAGCAAAGATAAAATATCTTGTGGCTTATTATTAAACGGCGTAGCTGTAAGCAAGATAGCAATACGCCCACGGCAAATGTTCTTTAGTTTTTCGTATCCTAAGCTATTAGAATTTCTAAACCTATGGGCTTCATCAACAATAACAATTTCGTATTCATCTTTACCTTGAATAACATCAGCTGCGGTACCTAAGTCTCCTAATGAGAATACTTTCCAATTTGTCAATTCAAAGTCTTCAAGATATTTTGTCCAGCCCCATGTTTGTTTGGCATCGCCAG
Organism: Spirochaetota bacterium; assembly: GCA_030621685.1. Classification (GTDB taxonomy): domain Bacteria; phylum Spirochaetota; class UBA12135; order COTS27; family COTS27; genus JAUXHF01. The sequence goes on along the minus strand of JAUXHF010000318.1, from coordinate 572 downwards.
CAATGGCCGGCGGGCAGATAACAATCCCGCGGCGTTTCTTTAGCTCGTAGGCAATGGCGCAAGCTATAATAGTTTTTCCCAGCCCTACAACATCGGCTAAAATAAGGCCGCGATGCTTTTCTATAATGGAGCAGCCCAGACCTACCGCATCTAGCTGATAGCTATACTTGGCATAACTTTTTTCTTTTAGTAGTTTTTCCAGCCCGGCAGATGTCGGCCTTCCTTCAAAGGCATCTAGGTACGTTTTCAATACGTAGGCATAGGCCTCTAAGGGTGTTGTTTTTCTAAAATGGGTTTCTTCTTTTAAGAATGCAAGAAGTCTCTTTTTTACTTCACTATCCTCTGTTATCTTTATGCTGTCTTTCCACAGCTCATCAAAGTATTCTTCTACTTCCTCAAAACCAGAATCGCTTAACTCGATATTAAATTCATTCTGCGTGGTAAGGCCGGCTTTCGTAAGATTGCTACTTCCTGTAATGAATAAATTCTGCCTGACAATATTCTTTGGTCCTAACTTAAAAATATAGAGTTTTGCGTGGCAAGCCTCCCGCGTTTTTCGGATAACTATCTTG
>JAUXHF010000065.1 GCA_030621685.1 Spirochaetota bacterium | reverse complement strand
TCAGCAAGCTCAACATAATTTGTTAAAGCCATTAGCGAGGCATGCGAGGCATCAGGAAAGCTAGCAATAACTTCTAAGTCGGCGTCTTCTTCCTTTGTTACTAATTCTAAAGTAACACTCGGTTCCAAGCCAGCGGCTATGGTGCTATCAACAAACACTACAATGGAAATACCTTCTGTGCCTTCTGCAGCAGCAAGTCCGGCTGCATTTTCAAGCGTATCCGCAGCATATTCTGCCGTGGCAGCGCCAGCAGGGCCAACAAAATTATACTCATTGTCTACCGTTACCCTCAGCCCAAGAACATTCTCATCAGGGGTAGCTCCTGTACCTCCGCCAGAAGATGCTGCATCTCCTACTGCTACGGCACAAGAAACTGTTATACCAGCAGAAAGCAAGAGAAAGCCTAGCAAGAAGCCTTTTCTAAATATTTCCATTCTCGATTCTCTTTTGTATTGAATTTTTTTCATTATTTACTATTCTCCGTTTACTCGCATTGTATTTTATAGATACACACATAAAACCATGCTTCCATCTATATTTCTATACCCTTATTATAACAAGGATGCTATATTTTAGTATAAATAAATAAAAAATAATCAAAATCAATGCTTTTTGAGTTATTTAGCATGTTTCTCTGTTCCCTGCATTCCCTGCATTCCCTGCGTTCCCGGCATTCCATAAACTACGTTTATTTTACATAAAAAGCATAGTCCAGAGTATTATTAATACAGGCCACATACATATACACATAGCATCCTATAGTATACTTGTTGCGTATACTCATTGTCTATAAGCAAATATACGCATATATACGTATATTTGCTTATATATACGTATATTTTGCTTAACCTATAAAGCAAGAAACTGCCTGCAGGATATAAAAAGAAACAGCTAAAACGAGTAAAATAAAGGCAAGCAAAGATGGCAACAACTTACCAGCAACACTGGCAGCAATCAATCCAAGACCCAATGGGCTATTGGGAAGAACAAGCAAAAGCAATACCTTGGATGAAATTTCCAAAAACAATACTAGGCAAGAACAGCCAGGGGCTAAACTGCTGGTTTCCCGATGGCATGCTAAACACCTGCTACGTAGCCTTAGACTACCACATAGAACAAGGTAGGGGGCAGCAAATAGCGCTTTATTACGATTCGCCGGTTACCCATACAAAAAAAAGTTTTAGTTATAATGAACTTCGTGCCAAAGTAGCCGCGCTTGCCGGCGGCTTAAAAAAACTGGGCCTACAAAAAGGCGATACCGCCATTCTTTACATGCCCATGATACCAGAAGCCATTATTTCTATGCTGGCCTGCGCCCGGCTAGGTATTGTGCATTCGGTAGTTTTTGGTGGCTTTGTTCCCAAAGAGCTAGCCCTACGCATAGACCATGCAAAGCCCAAGATCATCCTAAGCGCTAGCTGCGGCATTGAGGTTACAAAAATTATAGATTATAAAAGCTATGTGGATAGTGCCAGAGAGCTAGCACAGCATAAAGTAGATTATGTTGTTATACAAGAACGAGAGCAGCACAAAGTAACGCTCTCAAAAGCCAAAGGCGAGTTTTCATTCAATCAGCTGCTAGATTCCCCGCCCGCCGAATGCGTAGAACTCTTAGCCACTCATCCACTGTACATCCTCTACACATCGGGGACTACTGGAAAGCCGAAAGGCGTCCTCCGTGATAACGGAGGACATGCCGTTGCCATGAAGTATTCCATGGACAAAATATACGATACCGCCGCCGGTGAAGTCTATTGGGCAGCCTCTGATATCGGATGGGTAGTGGGACATTCTTATATCGTCTATGCTCCGCTCATCCAAGGCTGTAGCACAATTGTCTACGAAGGAAAGCCGATAAAAACCCCCGATGCCAGTGCCTTCTATCGTGTGATGAGCGAATATAAAGTCAAGACTTTTTTCACCGCACCAACGGCTTTTCGTGTCATTAAAAAAGAAGACCCAGAGGGGAAATTTGCCAAGCAATATAATCTTGATTCGCTGAAATATCTTTTCTTCGCCGGCGAGCGCCTTGACCCTGCCACCTACCATTGGTTGAAAAAAACCTTCAAAAACCGTCCCATTCTTGATCATTGGTGGCAAACCGAGAGCGGCTGGGCCATCGTCTCTAACTTTTGCGGGCTAGAAGTCTTGCCAACAAAAGTAGGATCTTCTTTTAAAGCTGTTCCCGGCTACGATGTGCGCATAGTAAATGATGAAGGAAAAGAATGCAAGGCTTACGAAAACGGGAATATTGTCATCAAGTTGCCTCTGCCGCCGGGAACCATGAGCAACCTTTGGAAAGATACTGAGCGCTTCAAAGAAGCCTACTTGTCGTTTCTACCCGGGTATTATTTCAGCGGTGACGGCGGCTATAAAGATGACCAGGGCTATATTTATGTTATGGGCCGAGTAGATGACGTCATCAATGTTGCCGGCCATCGTTTCTCGACAGGGCAAATGGAAGAGATTCTTAGTAGCCATGCATCGGTAGCCGAGTGTGCCGTTGTCGGCATGAAAGATTCTATTCGCGGGCATATACCCGTAGGTTTTGTTGTTCTCAAAGATGGTCTTGACCTAGACCCTGCTAGCCTTGAAGCCCAGCTGATAGCGGCTATGCAGAATAGCATCGGCAAAGTGGCTTTTTTCAAGACGGCCATTATAGTCAAGCGCCTGCCCAAAACGCGCTCTGGCAAAATTCTCCGCCGTTCTCTTTCTCACCTCGGCGAGAAGCCTAGCATTCCAATCCCGCCTACCATCGATGACCCTGCTATTTTAGATGAAGTAAAACAGCTCTTGCAAGAAAGGAAAGTCGGCATATTATATGCCCCTGCAATCTAAAATACTCTGCCCTCACAAAGCAGTCTTCATAGCCCGCCGCCTGCCCAGCCCAAAACGAAAGCGCGCTCTAGCAGAGAATATCAGCCCTCGCTGTTATTCTCCGCCGGCTGCCGCCAGCTCTAAAGTTTTTATTTTTTCTTAGCTGGCTTCTGAGTTAATGCAGAGCCTGCCGCAGATTTAGAGTCTTTACCCGTTCTTTTATCACGTAGCACCTTGGAGGCTGCTGTTGCTACGCGTTTAGAAGTTACTTTGTTAGTTGCCTTTTTTTTAGAAGTCATTATTGAAGCCAACTGTTACAACTGCGTAGCATTTGTTATTAAATTATATATAAACCAACCATCACCAGTTACAAAAGATTGTGGCTTTGCTGTGGCCAAGTCTCTTTGCAAACCAATGCCATCAGAAAATAGTTGAAGTGAAACTATTTTATCATGTTTGATACGGAAACCCTTAGTAACGCCAGAAAAATATACATGTTTATTTGTTACACATAGTGTCCCTGTATCGGCATGGATAGTTTCTTCGGTTTCCACTCGCTCTCCCTTGAAGGATCCTGTACGATAATAAAGACCTTTTGCTATGCGTATACTCACACCTTGCGAACCACCTACATATTCTATTCTTTTTTTTTGCTCGTAATAATCAACGTCTTGAAACACCCAAATAGCTTTTTCTCCTTTTTGAAAGTTAAAAGGAAGGTTCCTATCAATTTTTTCATTTTCAGGAAGTATGCCGTTCATTAAATCTCTTAAAACAGATCCTTTAAGCATTTTTGTAAAGACCCCTCTCCTATCTAATTGAATTTCAGAAAGAGAGAAATACTCTTTTAACTTAGTTAGGTTAGATTCTTCTTCTTCAGTTAAAATACCATCATCAAACGCTCTTTCTACTAAGTTTTCCCAGCCACAAATAACAAGGCTTTCAAGTATGCTGCTGTCAATTTTATGTGACTCAGCCATTTTTGTTATTTTTTGCTTCAACAGTGGCAGATCTCTTTTAGAAACCCCAGCAACTTCAATTTCCGAAAGTATCAATTGCTTTGATGCTTCACGTTCTCGTTGTTCTCTATCGTTTTTTATTTGACACTCTTTATGTGCTCTACGTAAAAACCCAGCGGACTCTCCACAAAATATGCATTTTCCCATTTTTTATTATACCATACTTCCAATGCTGATATATCAGCAGTAGCTACCACTGGTAGCAAAAATTGCAAGCAACCAGCAAGCCCTTCTTAAGCGCCCATTTTTTTACTAGCTTTTTTTTATAGCAATGGCTAATGGAATAGTAGTTGTTCTTGAGCCTCACTACTATTTGTGCTTTCAATTCTATTCAATGATTTTTCATAATAGTCAGTATTTACCTCAAACCCAATGAAATTTCGATTCAAAGCCTTTGCTGCTACCGCAGTTGTGCCACTACCCATAAATGGATCTAGGATTACTTGTTGTTCTTGAGTCGTTAATTTTATCAAGTATTCTATTAAATCACATGGCTTTTGCGCTTCGTGTATTCTTGCTTCATTTTTTCTAAAACCAAATTCAAGTAAATTTGTAGGACTCAAGCCATTAAGCCTACCAGCATCAGTATTCATTGCCCCAACTCCATTTTCATTAAGTTTCTGTTTGTTAGTTTTAATTACTTACTTATACTCTATTAATAAAAAGGCGGCATGTTTTGCCAGCTTTCAATACGCATCCATAGGCAAACACGCAAAAGCTCATTTTTTGATAAGCTTTCTGATAAGCCCGAAATCCTCTTCGTAGGTTATTTTGAAATTCGGCTCTCTTGTCTCATAACAATTTACTGCCACATCATACTCTATTAATAAAAAGGCGGCATGTTTTTTCAGCTTTCAAACGCCTCCATAGGCAAACACGCAAAAGCTCATTTTTTGATAAGCTTTTCGATAAGCCCGAAATCCTCTGCATAGGTTATTTTGAAATTCGGCTCTCTTGTCTCATAACAAAATACGGGGTAGCCAGCCGCCAGATAAACACCAGCATCGTCTAAGGGCACCACACCAGCAGTATCTAAGGGCGCCCCGCCAGCAGTATTTTTGAAAGGTGATTCTGCCAATTTCTGATATTTTTCATACGCTCGCAAAAGAAAAGATAAAGGGAAAACTTGCGGCGTAGCCACAGCCATCATATTTTCACGAGGCAAGCTTTTTTCGATAAAACCAGCAGCGTTCACTATCTTTAAAGCATCCACGAGCTTTTTGCTGGGCAGCACTCCGGCATGAATTTTGCGTAGCCTCGGCAAGAAAGCATGCCGCAGTAACTGGGCAACAAGTTTTTTCGAGAGCAGAGGGCGCGCCCCATCATGAATCGCCACAAAAGCATTTTTACTTGCAGGCCTAGGCAGTTTAGCCAGCCCTGCCCGCACCGAATCATAACGCTCTTTGCCACCATGGCTAAGCAATAAAGATTTGTCAAGTTTCTTAGCAAAAGGAAAAGGACATTCTGCTAAAGCCCGGCGATAGAGCGGCTCATCGGAAGCAGGAAGCACCAGCACCAACGTAGAAAGATTTTTAAAGCTAAAAAAAATACGCAACGAGTGCAGAAACACCGGAACACCGGCTATTTTCTGTAGATTTTTACGGCGACAATACGTAGCACCCGTAGCACGAGCAGCACGATGCCCATGGCCAGCAACAAGCACAACGGCAGAAAACTCTGGTGCTTTTAACATAAGCCCCAGCCCCAACCACCGTTTTTGCCCAGAGTCTGTAGGCTTTAATTTTGTATTCTTGCGAAAGCTATACGCCCAGATTCGTTTTGAATAAATGAGGTAATAAGGATGTTTCGCTGCTGGCCAATATACCTTTCGCCATCTTCAATAATAATCATGGTGTCATCCGGCAAAAATGCTACGCCTTGATTTTTATTATTTCCTTTTTTCGCCACTTGTACCTTCAACCTATCACTAGAACTCAAAGATGGTTTCAAAACAGTGGCTATATGATTAATATTCATAGTTTGAATGTTTTCCACTTGCCCAACCTTAACAAGATTGTAGTCCGTTGTAATAATAGAGTAGTTGTCTTTTCTTGCCATAGCCAGCAGTTTGCCATCAACATTTTTCGATTCTAGGACCTCTTCGTCTATGATTTTCAAAGAAATATCATCAGAATTTTTCATCTGCTTTAACAAATCAAGACCCCGACGGCCTTTCATGCGCTTTTCATGCAGATGGCTGTCCGAGATTAACTGTAACTCCTGAATAACAAATTGCGGGATAACAAGCAAATGAGGGATGAAGCCTGTTTTGGCTATCTCAAGCAACCGCCCATCTATAATGGCTGAAGTATCAACAAGATAAGAGCGCTCACTCTTGCTTTTCTTACTCATTTTTTTGCGGAAATAATTACTCCCAGCTCCTGTACGAATGCTGCTGTAAACAGTTATAAAAAAAAGATAGAGCATAAAAGCCTCCGCCCAATCTTTAGTTATGCCGGTTAGCTTTGGCGGCCGAATATCTAACAAGATACTTATCATACTTAAAATAAATATGCCTAAGCTCACCATAATAGCCACCGTTAAACTTCTGAAAAACGGCACTTCTTTAGCAACATACTTATCGACAAAAACACCACTAAGCAGGCTAAGCACAATAAGAACTATTTTCCCCGAAAGAGGGATACTGCTAAGAAAATAAATTCCCCCAGCACTTATAAGAATTGATATAAATTGAAACATGATTTTCCTAAAACAAATAACCGCTTAGATCTGAAACCATATACAGAAAAAAGACATGCTATACAAGAAATTTTAATTTTTTATGCTTTATTTTTTTCTACCTTGTCTTCAGAATTCTCACTAAGTTCATTAAGTTTAGATGAAAGCATTTGGTTAACCGCTTTTTCATCGGACTTCATAACAATTGAAACTTCACGAACAATATTTTTAAAAGCATTTTCGTATTGACTGCGCTCTATCGCAGAAAGACTCCGCTGTTTATTACGCAAAAAAAGCTGTTTTATTAACGTAATCATAGGCTCCACATTGCCGCTTTTCAGCTTTTCGATGTTATCTTGAAGACGAATGCGCCAGTTTTCCTGAGAAGAACTAGGTGGCTCTGAAAAACTATCAATAACCCCTTTTATTTTACTCTTTGTAATGATTTTCCGCAGCCCAGTCTGCTCAACAGATTTCCCGGGTATCTCAATAATCATATTAGAGTCTATGAGCTTAATTCGATAACGCTCTTCTTCACTTTCTCCCGGAAAAACATTGCTTACTATCCCAATTCCATGTAGCGGATACACTACGTAATCATTGACTTTAAAGAGTGCTTTCATGAAACTCTGATAAAACGTGAGTAAAAAAATTAATGACAAATTTTAGCAACTATTTTAGTAGTAGCCAGCTTAAGTTTCGCCAGCTTACGTTTTGCCAGCTTACGTTTAGTCACCCTGTAGATATTTTGGATATTTTGGATATTTTGGATATTTTTGTAAAAACCTTTCCCGTATTGGAATAAATGGTCATTACAAACACTTCACAAGGTAGTATAGCATGAATATTCTTTCTTCTGCCTAAAAAGTATACAAATCTTTCCATGCTAGCCAAGCGCCTAGCTTTATTGCCTGTTTTGGCTTTGTTTAGTAAAGAAAAATTGGTGAATTGATATTACTAAAAATACTTTCAAGCTAAGACCAAAAGTAAGACCTAAGAAGTAATTATTTTTTATGAAAAAATTTTTAGCCCAAACCAAATACGCATTCCAGCCGTAAATAAAGATAATCCAGCAAAAATGAAAGCAAAAGTAGCATAAAACTCTGGGAAAATACAGCTTAGCAAGAAAAAGGCAATAGTTTCACTGGCCTCCGTAAGCCCACCCAGATAATAAAATGATTTTTTAGGGAAAGCATGACTTCGTAGCTTTCTTTTCTCCGCAATAATAGCAAAGCTAAGAAAACTCGATCCCGTACACACAAAAGAAAATATAACAAAAGCCGAAGCAAGCGCGTAGTCTTCTGGGCTATAAATAGCAAAGCCTAAGGGAATAAGTGAATAGAAAAAAAAGTCTAAGCTGATATCAAGAAAGGCTCCACTATCGCTAGCTTTTTTCTTTCTTGCCACAGCACCATCAAGGTTGTCTAGCAACCTATTCAGCAAGATCCAAAAAATAGCTACTAGAAACCATCCTAAACATATACATAAAAAAGCAATAAGCCCTACTACCGCCCCCAGTATGCTAATGCTGTTGGGAGATACGCCACGAGAGGCTAAAAAACCAGCTAAAACATTTATCCAGCCTTCATTTTTTCTTAAAATCCATGAATCAAACACGAATGCAGTACTCTCTCTTGAGGGGAAGGTTTTCTGCTAAACAGCAGAGTTTAAATTTTTAGTAACGTTGCTAAAAATTTATTGCTTGCGGACACAACTAAATATTCCATATAAATACCAGCTAAGAGATGTTTCCTAGCTCGCTAAGAATATTTTCTTTATGCGGTATTTCAAACATTTGGAAACAATCTTTAATCTTTACTAAATAGTAGGCAGTCATGTTTGAAGACTCTTTTAACCCCCCTAGCCTACAAACAACATAGCCGTTAACATCGTATACGGTGAAATACGAAGTGACATCTAAATTTTTTTCTGTTGCCGCAAAGTTTTCAATATCTTCTTTACTGTGGTAGGGGCTGTAGCCTGTTTTATAACCATACTTTTCTAGTACTTCCACCACTTTTTGTTTAAACTTATGAGTGGCCATTTAAGACTCGCTCATAAAAAAGAATTCTTTTTTACTCAATTGAAGAAGTATCGCTTTCATATTTACGTATTTTACAATTAGCACTCGAACATTTTACGAAATATTTAATATTAAATATTAAATATTTGTTCTTCTTGCTCGCTCTTATATGCTTTTAAAAAAATAAAGCAGATGCCCCCCGCAACTTAAAACTTTTCTTATATACTAAAAAAAGTAAAGTAGCAAAAAGACACCTGCTTCTACAAAGATAACGGAGGAGTCACAATTATCTAGAAGTTGCCAGCTTACTCAGGGCTTCTCCTCTTATTATTGGAGAAGCCTGAGTACCGTTTGCGCATTCTGGTTAGCCTGTGCTATCATAGAAATTTGTGCCTGCTGCAATATCTGATTTTTCACGAGATCTGATATTTCCATAGCTACATTCACATCTTTAATTTGACTACGTGCAGCTTGCAGGTTTTCTGAAGCAATAGCCAAAGAACGTG
>JAUXHF010000168.1 GCA_030621685.1 Spirochaetota bacterium | reverse complement strand
TTGGCTCACAGAACGACATGGCTACGATCCGACTTAGGGAAATCCAAACCTTCTCAATCTTATGATCCCCAAGAAAGTCATGAAGAAGAACAAGAGCAAGTAGAGCCAGTAGAAGCTTATGTTTCTGGCATTGAGGAAGACGATTCATTATTTAAAACTGAGAAAAGTTTTCAGCAACTTGGCATAACCCATGAAGATCTCTTAGCCCGGCTTGAAGAAAATAAGTTCAGAAAACCTACCGTAGTACAAGAGAAAATAATTGACTTTGTGCTAAATGGCCAGAATATTGTATGCTCATCGCCTACAGGAACAGGGAAAACCTTAGCCTTTGTCATTCCTATCTTGCAACGCATGTTTGCCGGCGATGTCTATCAGGTACTTGTGCTCTCGCCCACAAGAGAAATTGCCATGCAAACACTGGGCGTGTTCAACCAGTTTCTCCCCTATAAAGATATTAACTCTGGGCTAATTGTAGGCGGCTTAGACATGGGGCAGCAAGCTAAGGTTCTCAGTGAATACCCAAGATTGCTTATTGCCACACCCGGAAGATTGCTTTATGCTATTCGTGAAGGAAAAGTCTGGCTTGATTACACGCGGATAGTAGTTCTTGATGAAATGGATACCATGTTAGACATGGGTTTTGAAGATCAGATTATCGAGATTTACAAAAATTTGCCCGACGTAAAAGCTCAAACTCAAGATACGCCCTCCCAAGAAGATGCAAATACTAAAAAAACATTACAAATGCTTACCTTTACTGCCACCTTAGTGCCAGAAATTGGAAAATCTCTGAAGCCTTATATGAGCGATTATAAAGAAGTCATCATGGGTGAATTAATGGGAGTAAACAAGAATATCGAACACTTAGGCCTTGAGACCAATAACAAAGATAAATTTCAAATGCTAATAAAAATTCTTACTTTGTTGCAAGGGCAAAAAGCCCTAGTATTCTTCAATACAATAAACGAGACTGTCAAAATGGCTAGCGAGTTACGTCGCAAGGGAATAAAAGGCATTATGGCATTACATTCTAGAAAGTCTCAAGAGCAGCGCAACGAGGCCATAGAAAACTTTCGTAGCGGAAAAAAAAATATGCTCTTAGCTACTGACCTTGCAGCACGAGGCCTGGATATTCCCAAAGTGAAAATTGTTGTTAATTTCGGCTTGCCTTCAAATAGCGAGAACTATGTTCATAGAATTGGACGCACCGGTCGAGTAAACCTTAAAGGCAAAGCCCTTAGTTTGTTTACTGATAGAGAAAAATTGAAACTACGTAATATAGAAAAATTACTGAAGAAAAAAGTGCGCTTATTGGATAAAAATCAATTGGAAAATTTCTTGCTAGATACATAAAATCCTTAAACATAAGCCCCTAGCTTCTTCTCTCTATAAGCATTTGTTTATAAAAATATGATGGAGCTGCTTAGCTTTCCATCGGAAAAGCCTGGTAACTTGTTATGGCTATAAGGCTTAACTGCCAGTTGTTCATCAATGATAAAAAAAATTATTTCTTTTCACTTTATTGAAGTGAAAGTCCCCGCCAAAGAAGGAGCAATAAATACCAAAGGTATCTATAAGCCCCTGCACATGCTTCCAGTAAGTAGCAAAGCTGGCGCATCTTGGTCACAGCAGTTCGATGAACTGCCTAAGCTCATCGTGAAAATGAAACTTGAGGATGGCAGCTTTGGCCTCGGCGAGTTTTACCGAGATCATAACTGGCAAGTCATTGAAAATGTAGCCAAAAGCCTCATAGGCCTCGATATTTTCTCGCTCAACTTAAATAAGCTACCCATCGGCCTTTACCGAGAATATGATGGCTTTGAATGTGCCATCTGGGATGCCTACGCTAAATGCCTTGGAATAAGTTTAACCCAATTACTGGGCGGCGCTATGCGCGACAAGGTAAAAATATCCGCCTGGTCTAGCTTTCGTGAAACCGCCGCTGAAGCCGGACAAGTGGCTATGAAATTCCAGCAACAAGGCTATGATACTATCAAATTCAAATCTGAACTCGGTGATGACATCGTAAGCTGGGCAGAGGCCATTAAACACAAAGCTAAAGGGATGCATGTTATTATTGACCCTAATCAACGCTGGGAAAACCTTGGCGAAACGAAGGCCTTGACAAGAGAGCTTGAAAAAATTGGAAATGTTTTCTGCCTTGAAGACCCCATGCCCTTATGGATGCTTCAAGACTATGAAAAACTTCGGGAATTTAGCGCCATTCGAATTGTTCGCCATATTTCGCTACCTTACATCTACCAAGGGCAAAGACTTCACGATGCTATTAACGTCCTTAGCCATAAAGCCGCTGATGGCTTTAATTTCAATGGCGGACTAGCCAGCTTTCGGCAGCTTGATGCCATCTGCCATGCCGCCGGCATGCATTGCTGGCATGGCTCCGAGATTGACTTAGGAATTCTTGAAGCCATGTACACGCATCAATGCGCTGCCGCTTTTAGTTGTGTTTGGCCCAGCGATATCTTTGGGAGGCTTATCCGCCAACATGATTTATTAAAAACTCCTTTGAAAATAGTAGCTCCTTACATATATCCTCCTAAGGGGCCAGGCTTAGGCATTCAGTTAGATGAAGAGACTATCAACACTTTTAAACAACAAGAAAGGGAAATTAATTAAGCTTGGCCGCTCAATTGGCTGCTTAAACGAAGCGCTGCTTATTTTTATTAAGAACGTAAGAAAATAATAACTCTTGTAATACTAAAAACAGCCTACAAACATGATTTGGGAAAAACTACTATCAAAAGATTTTGCAAAGCTCAACAGAAAAACTCCTGTTATTCTGAGCATAGCTGCCATTGAACAGCATGGGCCAGCGCTGCCACTAGAAACCGATTCTGCCATCGGCAAGCATTTCCTAAGAGAACTTGAGAAGGTATATAATAAGCATATCCTCTTGCTCCCGCAGATAAAAGTATGCTGCTCGCAGCACCATATGGATTTTGCCGGAACGCTTACTGTATCCCATGAAACTATGCTGCAGTACGCCTATGAATTGCTGGAATCGGCAAGCCATCACGGCTTTCAAAACTTTATTATCTTTAATAGTCACGGCGGTAACTTGGGAATTGGCCAAGTATTGTTAGAGCGTTTTGGCAACATGCATCCCAAGAGCCATGTTGTTTTCACATCTTGGTGGAAACTGATTTCTCAAGAACTAGAAGAACTTCAAGAATCTGCAGCTGGCGGCGTTGGCCATGCCTGCGAGTTTGAACATTCCTTAATGCTTGAAATTGCTCCACAGCATATAGATAGCTCTGTTGATCTTAAAGACGAAGCCCTCTCCCCCAGCTTTAGCTGGGCAAAAGCTGATTTACTCATGCCGGCGAAAGCTACTTTATATCAGACGTTTAAAAACATGACACGAAACGGCATTTATGGCAAACCAGCTTTAGCTTCAGCTGAAAAAGGAAAAACAATAACTAGGCTAGTTGTAAAAGCTTTACAAGAAATTGTTGATGACTTAAGAAATATAGATGTAAATTCAAGGCGATAAATTTACAAGAGCCTCTCTAAGCTAGGCCAGATTAGTTTATCAATTTTTTTATTATACAAAAAAAAAATAGTGGATAAGCCCTACAGTTATACACATAACTCTGATGCTGTTAGCATGGGAGAGACTATGGCTCTGTTCACTGCCCATTCGGGAAAGACTCTGGAGCAAAGCCATGAATTTACAAAAAGCTTTGGCGGCGCCGAATCGAATTTCGCCATAGCCCTCGCTCGCCTAGGCCATAGCGCCTCGTGGATAAGCCGTTTGGGGGAAGACGATTTTGGACACTATATTCATAAAGCTATTCGCGCTGAAAATGTGGATACCTCTTTCACCCAACACATCCTTGCTGAACGCACAGGTATTTATTTTAAAAGCCTAGGCGGCGCTAGCCATCCTTCACTTGTTATTCGTTACTATCGCCAGCTCTCGGCCTTTAGTAACATGCAAGCATCAGATATCAGCCAGCCCTTCATTCACTACCTTTGCAGGCATGAATACTTCTTCGTAACCGGGATTAGCCTCTGCCTTAGCGAAAGCTGTTTTGCTACAATAAAGAAAGCCCTTCAAGTTTTTAAAACAAACAATGCTAAAGGCAAAGTCGTTTTCGATCTTAATATACGCCCTAAACTCTGGCAGGGTGAGGCCAGCCAAGCGAAGTATAAAGAGATTTTAAAATTCGCCGATATCATTCTTTCTGGGCTAGATGAAGCCGCTTATTTCGGCATCTTTGAAAAAGCTGCCGCCATCCAATTTTTCCGAGAATTTCAAGCAAAATTTATCATCATAAAACTAGCTGCCAATGGCGCCATTTGCTACTCTACTGAAAATAATGAAGAAATACATTCACCAGCTTTCCCAGTTGCTAAAATAAGCGATCCTGTGGGCGCCGGAGATGCTTTTGCCGCAGGGTTTGTCTCCGGCTTATTAGAGAAGTCCTCTGTTTCAGCTTCGCTTCGTAAGGCAAACGCTCTTGCTAATTTCGTCATACAAAGCTATGGTGACTTCGCAGGCTTGCCCGATAAAAATACTTTGCAAGCTTTCCTTAAAAATAACTAACCAGAACTCAAAATTCAGCCGCCATAAATTAAATTTTCAGATAAACAATGCTCATATTAATCAATGCTTGCGCCTAAACAAGTAAGCAAAATAAGTATAAGCTTTCGTTTCCTAAAACTTTCGCCTAAAATTTTAGGAATTGTACTTTGCTTTGAAGCAAAAAAATAAAAAAACTTCAA
>JAUXHF010000383.1 GCA_030621685.1 Spirochaetota bacterium | reverse complement strand
GCGAGATTTCTTCTCGGCTAGGCTAAGTTTCTTTTTCAGAGAATTTTTCGGCTTAACTGCTTTTGTTAGTGCTTTGCTGGGCATGGGGGCTATCTAATTTCTTTTTATTTTCTTTTATTGGCGTTACGAGTTACGGGTTACGAGTTCTTATAAGGCGAAGTGAGGCAGCTTCGTGATGAGCAGTTTGGGCAGCCTTGATACTTCTTAATTTCTGCTTAGCTAAGCGTTATCAATTTTGGTTTTTTTCTGATTTTTCAAGCGCTATCTTTCTGAAGATAGGTTCTAAAAATATGCTTAGGTTTTGGGCTATAACCTGATATCCTTGGGCATTGGGATGAAGCCCATCATCTAAATTTAATTTAGGATCTCCTGCCACATCTTTAAGGATAAATGGGAAAAAGGGGATTTCATGTTTTTTTGCTAAGCGGATATAATTTTGCTCAAATTTGTTAATATATTCCTCGCCGTAATTTCGAGGAAGGATCATGCCGGCTAGGATAACGGGGATGTTTTTTTTCTGAATAGTTAGCAAGATATCTTGTAAATTAGTATAGGTGTTTTCGGTGCTAAGTCCCCGCAATCCATCGTTCGCGCCTAGGGCTAGGAAAATGGCATCTAGAGCATAAATATTATTTTCTAAATACCATTTAAGTCTGACAAGCCCTGCTGCTGTAGTATCTCCGCTTATGCCGGCATTAATGCTTTGAATGGCTACGTTTTTCTCGGCTAGTTTCTGCTGCAGGAGGCTAGGATAACTTTGGCTTTGGGGCAATTGGTAGCCTTCGGTAAGCGAATCGCCTAGGAACAAGATGTTGAGGCTTTCAGTTTTTCCTTTTTTAGCTTTGTTTTTATTACTTTTGCTTTCTATGGTTTGAATGGGTTTTTCCATGGAGGAAGCGCTTTTTGAATTTGTAGAATAAGGATTATCCTCCGTGCTGCTTGTCGTAGAACTCCTATCTTGGCAGCTAGTAAGAGACATGGTTAGGAAAAGAGAGAAAATGAGCGTGAGTACTTTATGCAAGGCAGTAATTTTTATATTGTTCA
>JAUXHF010000170.1 GCA_030621685.1 Spirochaetota bacterium | reverse complement strand
TTGGCTCACAGAACGACATGGCTACGATCCGACTTGGTAACTTTCAATGAAGTGGCTAGGTTTCGTCCAATCTGCCTTAAGTTTAATAACTTGGCATGTGCGAAAAAGTTTATCGGCGCGCTTCGTATTGAGTACGAGCCGCTCATTTACCTTACAAGTAATACACCAATCGGCGCTGATACTAAGAAAGACCGTCTTTTTTTCCATGTTTAATAGCGTAAGCAGCGTAGAGGCCTTATCTACGGGTATCCAGTCTGTATCTTTATACTGGCTAGGAATATCAATATCGTTAGCAGAGCTATTACCAGCAGAGTTATTGCCAGCAAGGCTATATTCTTGTTTTTCAGCGAGGCTGAAACTAATCATCAAGATGATTACAGAACTAAGCAGGATAAGGAGAAAAGCCTTGCCAGAAAAAAAGCTTTGACCTAAGCGAAAAGGTAGAGAGGGTAGGGGATTTTCAGATTTTTGATTCAAGGCTTTCTTCTGAAAAAAAGCAAAGGCAGAGAAGAGGAGACCCAGAAACAAAGCATAGAGCGCTACTATGACCATAGCCTGCAACGAGTGTACGGTGTAAAGGAGGCTTAGCAACCAAAGACAAAGGAGCAGCAAGGGGATGGCCGAGAGTTTTTTTATTCGCTCATTCCAGAGGCCGGGCTTAGGCAGCCAAGAAAGAACTTTTAAGCTGAGCAGAGGAAAAAACGCTGCTATAAGGTAGGGAAGCGCAAAGCCAAAAGCGATGGCCAGCATGACAAGCGCCACTTCTGCCAAACTCTTCGAAAAGAAAAACCCTAAGGCAGGAGAGAGAAACGGAGCCGTGCAAGGCGTTGATAATAAGGTTGAGAGCATGCCTAAAAATATGTTTTTTAGCATGTTGTTTTTTGCTAGCCTCAAAGAAAGCTTTGTGAGTAGGCCTGCTATAAAAATACGAAGCCGCAGCGATGTATAAGCTAGTTTAGCTAGTAGCATCTTTGGCAAGTTTTTAGAAACGTTTTTTTTGTAGGAACTGGCCCTGCTCGCGCTTTCTTCAAGAGCCATTACTTCAGTATCTGTATTTTGCGGAAGTAAAGAACGAAGAGAAAACCCTCTGATGTTTATGGAGAATAGGCCTAGCAGATTAAGGGCAAAAAACCAGCAGAGGAGAAACAAGGTTAAGAGGTACGTGGGATTTTGAAACTGAAAGCCCCAGCTAAGCTGGGCCCCGCCAGCTTGCAAAGCGGCTATAATGAGTATCAAAAAGCTAAAGGCTATAAATATTCCCATTGAATAATGAAAGAGTGCTAGGCGAATTTCGCTATGGTTTTTCTGCAAAGCATCTTGAGAGGAAGGGCTGCTTTTTATTTTCTTTGAAAGTTGCTGCAGGCTGTAGAGCTTTAAATATACCACAGGGAGGACGCAGGGCATAACGTTCAGTAACAAGCCGCCTAGTATGGCAAAAAGCAGGCCTAGCAAAAAGAGGCTGGTGATAAGATTACTTTCTTCTAAGGTCTGCAGTAAAGAAGAACCTGCAAAAGCCGCTCCTCTGAAACTGGGGATTTCCGAGCTAAGGCTGGCCGGAGATAGCTTTGCCTTGCCTGTTAAAGATACAGGAGGATAGCAAACATAATCGGTGCAAGGTTGATATAAAAAACTCCAAGCCACAAGAAGCTCTTCATTTTCTTTGCCAGTAGTTTTATTTTTTTCTAATAAGGCGTTTATTACATAGACATCGGCATCATCGTAAAGACTGACTAAAATATTGGGCTGTATTTCTTTTAGTTTTGGTAGTGGAAATTGTAGCCGCTTAAGCGTAAACCCTAAGGCATGAAATTCGGCGCTGCTGGGTATAAGCGTTCTATCCAGTGGCTTATCAGAGTTAATGTGGTAACCCGATTTTACCTTGAAACGAAGCTGGAAAAAAAGTGTTTGGGTATCGGTTTTTTTTGCATAGAAAGGGCTTAGGGCAGCGCTTAGATACATGTCCTCAGCAGCTAGTGCCTTGATCTCTTCAGCAGTAAGTCCTTTGATGTTTTCAGCAGTAAGTCCTTTGATATCTTCAGCAGCAAGTGTCTTGTTTTTCAAGCGATACCTTTGGCTTAGCTGTTGTCTTAGGTCTTGCAGGCTATTTGGGCGCTTGTTTTTCAGGATATTTTCTTGTAGCTCTTCTGTAAATAAATGGGCAGAAGTTAGGCATAGAAGTATACTTACGCTAATAAAAATGAGGAAATGTTTAGACTTGTTCATGATGAATACAGGGTTTTTAGAAAGTGTTTTTTAGTTTTAGCTTAGGCCTGTGAAAGCGTTTTTTTTATGAGTTTTGTTTTAGGTTTTGCAGGCTATTTGGGCGCTTGTTTTTCAGGATATTTTCTTGTAGCTCTTCTGTAAATAAATGGGCAGAAGTTAGGCATAGAAGTATGCTTACGCTAATAAAAATGAGAAAATGTTTAGACTTGTTCATGCATGAATATAGGGTTTTTTAGTTTTAGCTTAGGTCTGTGAAAGCGTTTTTTTTATGAGTTTTTGCTGGAATTTAAGCAAGGCTTTCCGCAGGATTTCTGCTTTTTTTAGCCTGCTTTTTAGCTGGAGCTGGCTACTGTTTGGCTGGGCAGATGTTTTTGAAGCAAGAATATTTGTTTTTGCGGGGTAGTTTTTTACTTCGGCAAACGTTCTAAGTAGAGGCTCTGTTTTGGAACTGCGAAACCATAGATGGACTAAGGTTGTTTCACTGGGGGCTAGCTTAATGCTCTTGTTTTTCTTCGTTTCAATGAATAAGCTAAGGCCATCGTGAAAGCCTGGTGCATCATGCTTGCAAGATTGGGCATACTCTTGAAAGAGCGTTGAATCTTGTTCTTGCAAGAAGCCAGCTGCGTTAAAAGCGAAACTTTTAGCGCCTCGATAAATAACAATATAAAAGATAAAGTGGTTTTTGCTTTTGCTTTTGTTTTTGGCAGGATACTCTTCCAATTGATAAAAAGCATGAAGCTTGTTTTCTAAGAGTGCAAAGTTTTCGCGGAATAGCCGAAGGTAAGTTTGTTTGATTTGAAGCCCAGAAAGGCTGGCTAGCCGAAGTTTTTCTTTTGCGCTAAAGCTGATTAAGGCAGCTTCTTCAAAAACCGCTGTGCTGGTATAGCCATGAACTCCTGTTAAGGAATCAAGAAGCAAGCGAAATTGCTGAATGGCGGAAGGGGGAGAATTTATGCCCCATTTCTGCAGGGCTAGCTGGCAAAGACTTTGCCCGCTGGGAGCTTGCATGTAAAGTAGCCGTATAAGAGAGAGGATGAGGCTTAGCGGATCGCGCACCGTAGCAGGCGGAATAAGGCTGCCACCATTCGATCCTTCGCCACAGATAGCCAGCTTGTAGCCAAGGCCATGTATCTTTTTCGAGAGTGCTAGCACATTGGCCTCGCCAGTTTCTGAAGCAAAACAGGAGGCTTGGAAGCGCCTAGCTAATGCGTAGCTAAGCAGAGAAGTTGCCCCATTAAATACAAGTGCCATGCCTACATTCAAGCTAGCTTTTTTTTCTTCTTTGCCCTTAGCAAGACTGCTGCTGCCGCTGCCCGGGGAAACCTTCGCTTCTGGTTGGACCCCAGAAAAATTTTCTAGGAAAACAAGTTCGCTTAGGGCGGCTAGCGCAAAGCTTAGCTGCGCACCTAAGGCTAGCACAGTGGTTTTTTGGGCTACTACTTGTGTTGCTAAAAGCGTTCCCCTGTCGCCATCGGCATCCACTACCAGGCCAAGAAGCGGCGTATGGCCAGCTTCTATTAATTGGCTCATTTGCTTTTCTGCGGGCCTTAAGGATTCTCCTTCGGGGACGATGCGGTGAGCAAAGTGTCCGGGTTTCGTGTTCATGCTATGAATGACCAGCCCCATTTTTTCTAGCCATGCTTTTTCTCCAGAAGCAAGGCGCGCCGATCCATTGTAATCAAAGAGCAGCTGTGGTTTTTCAAGATGCAATTGTTTTCTAAGCTGCGAAAAGGCAAGAGTCTTCTTCGGTAATAACTTCTTTAAGCCAGCGTTTATGTCACTTCGCTGAAATATTTTGAGTACGCTAGCTTTATAGTTTTTTTGTGAGAGCAGAAAAGCTGCATGTTGTTCTGCTTCAGCACTTTGCGAATAATGCTGCCAGTAATTGTCTTGCTTGAAAGAAGAAAGCAAGGCACATAACGATTTCTCTAAGCCCTCGTACGTACGCGGCAGGCCCAAAGAGCTATAAGACGCTGTAGGGCTGCCCGGGCTATTTTGAGCCTTCTTATAAATATTCTTAGTTTCTTTGTGCTCTAAGAGGTAGAGGCTTTTAAGGTCTTCGGCCATGGCTTTGGCGGATAAGGCCTCTAAGACTTCAGCATTTCCGCCGCCAAACTTTATGCCATTATAGCCAGGAGGGTTATGCGATGCCGTAATATATACAAAACCCAGACAGTTTTTTTCTGCTTTCACGAAGGCAGAACATTGAGCAATGGCGGCTATGCCTAGGTTTTTTATAGTAGGTTTTCTGTAGTTTTTATATTCTCTGCAATAGTTTATTAGCTTCGGCAAAATTTTCGGTGAAATTTGCGGTGAAATTTGCGGTGAAATTTTCGGCGAAATTTTCGGCATTCATCAGGCTCGAACGTTGCAAATAATGGCGCAGGTTTTCATGGTAATGATTTCGTTGCTTTTGGTTTTGGGCCAGCTTTATGGCAAGTTCTATATAGTTATTTCTGTCACTCGCAATTAGTTCCGGGCAGCCGAT
>JAUXHF010000185.1 GCA_030621685.1 Spirochaetota bacterium | reverse complement strand
GAAGAAAAAAAAGTAAACTTTTATAACTGGGACACGTACATTGGCGAGACTACGCTTGCTGACTTCGGCAAGGCTACGGGTATTGACGCTAAAATGGACTTGTTTGCCGACAACTCGGAGCTATTTGCTAAACTGCGAGGCGGAAATCCCGGCTACGACGTTATTGTGCCAACCAATGACTTTGTTCCCAGAATGGCTGAAGCGGGTTTGCTAGAAAAATTGAATCATGCCATGATTCCTAATATGAAAAACTTAGATAAGGCATGGACAAATCTACCTTTCGATAGTAAAAATGTCTACTCTGTTCCGTATATGTGGGGAACGATGGGCATGGGCTATCGGAAATCTAAGACGAAGGGCGTTCGGCTCAATACGATGAAATATGTTTTGGACTCCGATAAATTTGCCGGAAAACTTGCTTGGATAAGCGAGGCAGGTACTATGTTCGACTTAGCCATGAAGTATCTTGGCTACGATCCTGTGAATCCGACCCTTGAATCCATCGAGGCCGCAGAAGAACTGCTGACGAAGCAAAAAAAATATGTAAAAGTTATTGCCGAAGATAACGGCCAAGATCTTCTCCTTTCCGGAGAGGTAGATGTCTGCATTGAATGGAGCGGGGATATCTCGCAAGTTAGCATGGAAGACCCGGATATAGCCTACGCTATTGCTCCCAATGGTAGTTATAGATGGTGTGATAATCTATCTATTCCCAAAGGAGCTCCGCATCCGCAAAATGCTCATGCTTTCATTAACTATTTGCTAGATGCCGATGTGGGTAAGGAAATTGCTGAGTATATCGGCTATGGCACGCCTAACATAGCGGCCTTTAGAAAAACCAGCCGTGAATATAAATCTGATAAGTCCAGATTTCCTGCTAAGTCAGTTTTAAATAAACTGTACTTTCCAGAATATAACGGCGAAGAAATTAGCAGAAAAGTTGAACAAGCTTGGACAAGAGTGCTTGCT
Source organism: Spirochaetota bacterium (assembly GCA_030621685.1). Lineage (GTDB taxonomy): Bacteria > Spirochaetota > UBA12135 > COTS27 > COTS27 > JAUXHF01. The sequence continues at coordinate 3,422 of JAUXHF010000185.1, read as the reverse complement.
AGCTAAATTTTCTTTTATCGAAAATGTTTTGCGATGCTAGCTAGCTATATGCTTAGTATAGTGTCGCAAAACACATTAAGCAGTTTGTTTAGGAGCAAGCATCAAAGGCAAAGCTAACGAGCATCAAAGGCAAAGCTAACGAGCTATGCAGGGCAGGGCAAAAAGCATAAGCTAGCTGTTATCTATGTAAGTTAAGCATGCATGGCTATTTTCTTAATACTATGAGCGATGATGAAAAGCCATGTTGGCAAAAAGTAAAGTAAAAAATACTAAAGCAAATTTTAAAGAGGTATCCATGCGAAGAATTTCTGATTTTGCTACAAAAAGCATTTTTTTCATTCCGGGATTCTGGCTTCTTGTATTTTTTCTCATCCCCCTTTCTTTTGTTTGGATCTATAGTTTTTCGGAAGTCCATAACATTATAGATTTCAAACTTACTTGGACCTTGTCCAATTATATTGAAAGTTTCAAGGCTGTTTATCTTGGTATTATTTACAAATCGTTATGGATAGCCACAGCCACAACGCTTATATGTTTGTTTTTTGGATTAATAGTGGCTATCTACATTACTTTCCAAACATCAAGTACCATTAAAAACTTGTTGTTAATACTGGTAGTTCTGCCTTTTTGGACGAACATTCTCATTCGCACTTATGCTATGATAGCCGTACTACGAACGAACGGAGTTATCAATAAGATCTACGAATATGCTTGGAATTTCTTTGTTCCGATATTTTCCGATGATTTGGAGTTCAGTCCATTGGCTTTGCTGTATAATAATACAGCCGTAGTTTTTGGTTTAGTGTACGTGCATTTGCCCTTCATGATATTACCGCTTTTTGGCGCTTTAGAGAAGTTAGATAGATCTTTGTTAGAGGCTAGTTTCGATTTAGGTGCTGGTAGAATTAAGACATTGTTTAAGATAGTGCTGCCAAGGATACGCGAGGGGGTGTATGCTGGTTTGCTGATAACCTTTATCCCGGCCTTAGGGTCTTTCCTTACTCCGGATCTTTTAGGCGGAAACGATAGCCAAATGATAGCGAATGTCATTGAACGGCAGTTCAAAAGTGCGAACAACTGGCCCTTTGGCGCGGCGCTTTCTTTTCTGCTGATGTATTTGCTTTTTTTCATGGTGGCTTTTCGTTCTTTTCGAGGGAGAAATGGCAAAAACAATAATTAACTATCATCGCTTATGGTGGGTGCGGTTTTCTTTCTGGCTTACCATACTTTTTTTCTATGCGCCGCTGATCACACTTGTCATCTTTAGTTTTAATGATAGCCGCCGTAATATTGTTTGGCGTGGTTTTACTTTGAAGTATTATGAAAAAGCGCTCACTAATAGTTCGCTGCTTGAGGCCTTAGGCAACTCGCTTATTATTGCCTTTATTTGTACGCTGTTCAGTTTATTGCTGGGTTTTTTTGCTGCTTATAGCCTGTGGCGTTACAAGTTCAGATTCAAACCTTTGTATGAGGCTGCCTTAAGTTTGCCCATCGTGATTCCTGAGATTGCCATGGGCGTGGCTATGCTGGTGTTTTTTAATAAAATTAATTGGCCTACTGATTGGATTTGGCCTTTTAATTTAACAGCTATTATTATCGCGCATATCACTTTTTGCTTTCCTTTTGTTGCTGTGGTTCTTCGGGCACGCTTGCAAAATTTCAATTATGAGCAAGAGGAGGCGGCGATGGATCTGAATGCTTCAAAGTTACAAATATTATGGGATATCGTTATTCCCTTTTTGAAACCAGCGTTTCTTTCGGCTTTTATTTTAGCTTTTACACTTTCTATCGATGATTTTGTTATAACTTTTTTCACCTCGACACCGAACACGGTTACCTTCCCGGTGAAAATTTATTCCATGCTGCGTTTCTCGGTTACCCCGGAAGTAAATGCTATTTCTACTCTTCTTATTGTTGTTACTTTCTTGTTTGTCTCTTTCGGCTTATATTATCAGACGAGAATACACAAGGCTGCTAAATAAAGGATACCTGAAAATTTGAAATTGAGAAATATGAAATCTCTAAGGCTAAGAGCCATGAAGAATTCTGCATTGAATAATAATTTTAATAAATTTTGAGGCGGTGTATGTTTATACAATTAAAAAACATAAATAAGAAATTCAAAGACTTTACTGCCTTAGACAAAATCAACTTATCCATAGAAGGAAATGAATTTTTTGTTTTGCTGGGCCCCAGTGGCTGCGGAAAGACTACGCTGATGCGCATCATCGCCGGTTTTGAATCTCCCACTGAAGGCGATATTTTCTTGGAGGGTGAGCGGATAAACAACAAGCAGCCGCAAGAGCGGCCCACCAACATGGTCTTTCAATCGTATGCTGTTTTTGATAATATGAACGTATTTAAAAACGTTGCCTATGGGCTGAAGATCGCCAAAACTCCCAAAGCGCTTTTAGAAGAGAAAGTAGAACGAATTCTGAAAATGACAGGCATCTGGGAAAAACGTTATGAGATGCCGCAGAATTTGTCTGGTGGCCAAAAACAACGTGTGGCTTTATCGCGTGCTTTGGTGATGGAACCTAAAGTGCTGCTCTTAGATGAGCCGCTTTCTGCCCTGGATGCCAAACTACGAGGCGCCATGCGCGATGAGCTAATCAACCTGCAAAAACGATTGAAAATAACCTTTATTATGGTTACCCATGACCAAGGCGAGGCGCTTTCCATTGCCGATAGAATAGCTGTTATGCGTGATGGCAAAATAGAGCAAGTGGGCAGCCCCGAAGATATTTATGCCAAGCCCCAATCTTCGTATACTGCCGATTTCATAGGCACCATTAATCTTTTTAATGTGCTTTCGTATTCAAAAACTGCCGAGAATACCTTGGCTGTTGAAAGCGAGGGCTTTGGTTCTTTTACTCTAGAACATAAACTACGGCATGTAGATGAAAGTACAGGAAACAAGAAATTTGTTATGGGTATTCGCCCAGAAAACATAAACGTTAGCAAAAAACCTCAAATTGTTTCTGAGGCTGATAAAAAACATTCGCTTTTCTTTTCAATGAAGATCGTTCAAATATTTTATTTTGGAGATTATCAGCGTGCTAGCCTAGCTTTTTCCGATGGCCAAAACAATCAGCAATTAAGCGCCTTCATCGGTAGCAATGAGAAACTAGCTAGCGGCGATGAAGTTCAAGTCTCCCTTTTAAAGGATAAATTGTTATTTTTCCCAAGTAATTAAATATTTGCTTTATTTCGTTTTTAGAGTTACTTTCCTTAGAACTCATAATTCAATAATTTTTAAAAGTATTCTAAGATGCTTTACATTGTATATAAACTTAAGTGCCTTTATCGGTAGCAACGAGAAACTAGCTAGCGGCGATGAAGCTCAAGTCTCCCTTTTAAAGGATAAATTGTTATTTTTCCCAAGTAATTAAATATTTGCTTTATTTCGTTTTTAGAGTTAC
>JAUXHF010000054.1 GCA_030621685.1 Spirochaetota bacterium | reverse complement strand
CATCAATTTCATTTTCTTGCTTTTCTTGCTTTTCTTGCTTTTCTTGCTTTTCTTGCATACTGGCAGCCATATATTTAAACCCTGTTAAGGTTGTGATAGGCTGTATGGAGTATTTCTTGGCAACTGCATCCAGCATCGGAGTGGTGACTAACGTTCGCAGCATGTAGCCGATAGCAGGCCTCGTTTGCTTGGCTTTCTGCCGCTGGTTTAAAAAGGATTTAGAGGATTTTCGCAATAGTTTTTTTTGCTTGATTTTTTTTGCATATTGGCTGAAAATATAATCGGCTAACAGCAAAGCTATTTGGTTGCCATTTAAGAGCTTGTATTCAAAAACTTTCGCTTGTAGTTTTTTTGGCACAGCCGCCCGAATTCTGTCGCAGTCCGGATCGCTGGCTAACGCCAAATGATATTTTTGGCTCTTCGCCTTAAGCAGGAGCAAGCGCATAGCAGAATCCTCTTCGGGATTGGGCAAGGCAACACTCGGAAAATTCCCATCCATACTGCTTTGTTCTTTTAGCACTTGAAAATTCAAAAAACCCGCTTGCTTGAAAGCCTCAGGCATAATTTGGATGCCGGCTCCGTGCAGGGGGCTGTAAAGCAGCTTAACTGTTTTTCTTTTTTGTTTCAAGTACAGTGATTTTTGAATAGCTTGAATATAGAATTCATCAAACTTTTCATCTAAAAATATTGCTTTTCCTAGCGCCAAATTAGCTAGTGTTTTTAGCCACGAAATATAATCTCCTCCAGAATTTTTTGCTTGCCTTCGAGATTTTAGCAAAGCAAGCTCTTTCTCCAGTAAGCCGCTTAAGCGGCTCACGCTGAAAACTTCAAGCGCTTGCGGCAGGAGACGATAACGCTCTTTTTGCACTTTAATAATTTCGGCAGCTATTCCCGTATCTTCTGGAGGCAGAACTTGAACGCCACTAGCCGCATAAACTTTACAGCCGTTATACTCCTTAGGGTTATGCGAGGCTGTTATCACAAGGCCATAGTCTGCTTCTAAAAGAGGCAGGCTATACGAAAGCTCTGGCGTTGGGCGAGGAGTATCCCAGATAAAAACCGTAGCACCTCCACTGCAAAGCACACGTGCAGCTGCCATAGAAAATTCTCTACTCAAATTTCTGGTGTCGTAGGCTATGAGAAAACGTAAGTTTTTCTTTTTAGTAGGCAAAGCCAATACCCCACTATTTTTACTCACACAATATTCATGCTTAGCCAGTTTTTTCTTAGCATAGTTGATTAGCCCCAAGGCAATATCTGAAACTACCGCCGTGTTCATCCGATTCATGCCAGGACCCATAACAGCGCGAATCCCCCCAGTACCAAAACTTAAGCTAGTAGAAAAACTATCAATAAAATCTTTAACTCTATATTCATGTGCTTGCTTGGCATCTTGTATATTCTTTATTTGTTTTTTTTCGCCTCTTAGCTTCGCTGTGTTAGGCTTCAGCGACACTGGCATATTTTGTACTTTTTGAATGTACTCTTGAGTTTCCTGTATTAAAGCCTTATCCTGCACAGAGAGTAGCCATGTTTCTGCTTGTTGCAAGGCCTCTTGAAGTTTTAAGGCATGGCCCGCTTTGGGCGCGGGCTGTTTCTTTTTATAACCTAGGCTTGGCAGGTTTATCGAATTTTCCAAATTCAAAACAGCTGGCTTAGCACCATCAAGGAATTTTTCTCTGATAAACCTTACTCCATTATAAAAGAAGGCCATGCCAGGTCCATCATTTTGGCTAAACAAGAAATGATCTTTGCTGTTGGCATGTCTTTGTTTGAATTCTTCTCGCTCTAGCTCGGGAAGAATTTCTAGGTAGCTGGCTGCTTCTGGATGCGGCATCAATCCAAAAACATTACCAAAATAATTGCTTAGCCCGGCTAATCCCCAAGCCGATCCATTAGGATTAATAGGATAGTTTTCGCTAAGCTTGCCCTTTGCATCTACGTAGCATAAGGCTTCACAGCCATGGGCCAGCATTGTTTCGAAGTCTGCTCGGCCTAGCTGGACTACTCTACCCAAGCCATGGCGCACGGGCATGAACAAAACATTTTTAAGATTTTCTATTCCTTGTAGCCAAAAACATGATGGGGCCGAACTTGACTTGCTTGGTTTTTTTTTAAAAAGCTGCGCTGAATGACCAAGCCGTACCCAGCGATCTTCAAACCTAGCACGAGCATTTTCCACGATGGAGAGCCGCTGTTTTCCAAAAACTTTTCTGGAATTTTCAAAATTAGATAGTTTTGCATCCGGCAGATACCCCGGCAGTAATCCAGTTTTTATCAGCACTTGAAATCCGTTACAAATGCCAAGAACTCCCCGCCCTGTTTTAATAAAATAGCTAAGCTCATATTCAAGTTTCAGCCGAAGCTTGTTGGCGAAAATTTTTCCGCTAGCAATGTGATCTCCATAAGAAAAACCTCCGGGTAGCGCTAATATATGAAAATCTAAAAGTCGTTCTTTTCTAGCCAATAGCTCGTTGATGTGAAGCACCGTTACCTTGCTGCCAGCACGCTGAAAAGCGTAGCCTGTCTCCTCTTCACAATTTATGCCGTAACCAGTAAGCACTAGGGTTTGAACGTTCATGTCTTGTTTTGAATGCTTTCTTGCTTAGCAAGCATATTTATGAAAATCTAAAAGTCGTTTTTTTCTAGCCTTTTCTAAGCAATAGCCCCGGCCTGTTGATATGAAGCACGCCGTCACTTTGCTGCCAGCACGCTCAGAAGCGTGGCCTGTCTCCTCTTCACAATTTATGCCGTAACCAGTAAGCACTAGGGTTTGAACGTTCATCTCTTGTTTTGAATGCCTTCTTGCTTAGCAAGCATATTTATGAAATATTTAAAAATATTGAATTTTCTCATGAAGAAATAAGACATACGATTACGATTACGATTACGATTACGATTACGATTACGCTTACGCTTACGCATACGCATTAAGCGGCGAATGCCAAGCCTTAAGCAGCGTATCTAAATTTGCCACAAGGTAACTTTCTCCTTTTGTTCCTTGAATAATTAATTTTTTTTCGGCGATAACTTCGCCAATGCATTGCATGCTGTCTTCCTTAGCAAAACAATTTTCAAATATCTTTTGCTTACTCTTGGGAACTTCCACAAGGAAGCGTCCAAAACTTTCACTATAGGCTAAAGTAGTATTCCCCAGCTTACATTCTTTCAAGCAAGCAAAAGAAACGTTAGCTCCTAGCATGCCTCCTATAGCACTCTCACTAAGCGCAGAAAGAAGCCCTCCTTCACTAAGATCATGGCAGCTTTTTATGGTTTTGCTACGCATGGCTTTATGCAAAGACTTATACAGTTTGAAATTTGTTTTCGCTCGTAACCTTGGCAATGTTTGTAGCCCCTTTATTTCAGCTTCATCATAGTAGCTACCGGAAGCAAGGGCTTTTACTTTTGCTTTTGCTTTTACTTTTACTTTTATTCCATAAGAAAACGAATCTTCAAAGTCAGGGCAACGTTCATAGGCATATTCGCTAAGCCCCAGCTCCGCATAAGTTTTTCCTAAAACATAAAGCCAAGAGCCTGCCTGCTTTAACGGAGCAGTTATGGCTAGGCGAATATCCTCGATAATTCCCAGCGCCGTAAAAAGTAAGGTGGGCGGCACAGAAAGACGTTCAGCGCCATGGCCGTAATCATTTTTCATTGAGTCTTTACCCGATATAAGCGGTATGCCATAGGCTAGGCAGCTAGCGTAAAGCGCCTGCGCACTGCGAACAAGTTGCGCCAATTTATGTTCAGCCATGGGGTTCTCTCCTGCCTTCTGTTTATTGGGAATAGGATCTGGCCATGCAAAGTTATCCAATCCATAAATTTTTTGAGGATCGGCGCCCACCGCCACAGCATTACGCAAGGCCTCATCAACAGAGGCTTCAGTCATAACTCTCGTGTCGGCATCACTGTACCTAGGTGCAATGCCGTTAGATATTACAAGGCCGCGGTTACTCTTAAAAAGAGGTTTTATTACCGCCGCATCGCTTACCCCATGGCCGCCTGCTCCCGAAAAAGGCTTCACTATGGTTCTCGCCTTCACTTCATGATCATAGCGGCGCACCCAGTTCTCTTTGCTGGCAATATTGGGCCGAGCAAGTATGCTACGCAGCATCTGCAGGGCTGTATTCTCGCCCTCTTTTTGTTTATCTACTTTCTTTGTTTTGTTTGTTTTTTTTATCTTAGTTTTTCCCTTAGTTTTATAGGGCCAGTAGGCTTTCCATCTTTCGGCATACTCGGGATTCCAAACGGCCTTTATTTGCATGGTAGGCAAACCCTCATGCAAAAAGCTAAGCGGCAAATTGGCTATTATCGTATCAGCCTTAAAAACACGAAAAAAACCATGGCCACGAAAATAGCCAATGGCAGAAAGTTCTGTATCGTAGAGGCGCGCAAGATATTGCAAGGCCGAAAGTTTCTTAGGATCTACACATAACGTCATGCGTTCTTGCGATTCGGATACCAGAATTTCCCAGCTCTCCATGTTAGGATACTTTAAAGCTACCCTGTCTAGATATAAATCTGCACCGCCGCTTTCTAAGGCCATCTCGCCTACCGAAGAAGATAGCCCCCCAGCGCCGTTATCGGTAAGCGATTCATAAAGGTTTTTTGCCTTCGCCTGCATAAGAAAATCGGTCATTTTTTTCTGAGTTATCGGGTCGCCAATTTGCACCATAGACGTAGGCGAGTTTTCTTCTAAGGCCGCCGAAGAACTGGTTGCCCCATGAATTCCATCTTTCCCAACTCTTCCGCCTACGCAGACAATAACATAGCCACTAGGAATTTCCTTGCTTTCCCCGGGCCTGCCATGCAGCTTGCTTTCTATTAGCCCTCCTGTGCCACAGTAAACAATGGGCTTCGCCACATAACGATTATGGAAAACCATGGCCCCGTTTACCGTAGGAATGCCCGCTTCATTACCGCCCCTTTCAATGCCCAAATGCACGCCTCGCAAAATACGTAAAGGAGCTAGCAGCTTTTTGGGCAGAGGCCTATCGTAGTTAGGCCTAGCAAAACAAAGCACATTCGTGTTAAACAAAGGTCTGGCGCCTATGCCCGCTCCTATAATATCCCTGTTTACCCCTGTAATTCCTGTAAGCGCTCCACCAAAGGGATCTAACGCAGATGGAGAGTTATGCGTTTCTACCTTCATCGCTACAGACCAATCTTTAGTAAAACGTATTATCCCAGCATTGTCTTTGAATACCGAGAGCAAGTCATCGCGATTTCTGGCTAGCTTCTTGGTAAGATTCTTTATGTAGGTTCTGTACAGCGAATGTATTTTCATCGTTTTGAAGCGAAGAGCTTTGTTCGGCTTAGCCTCCTTCTTCTTCTCCCTATTCATGCTCGCTCTGCTGGCTGGGCGAAAATATTCTGTGTAGCTAATATCGGCAGCAAATATTTTATGCTTACAATGTTCGCTCCATGTTTGTGCCAAGGCCTCTAGCTCCAAATCTGTAGCATGCTCGGGAAGCCCCAGCAACCTTCTTTCCCGCTTCAGTTCTTTTCGGCTATAGTGCTGCTGTATCGCCTTAAGTTCATCTAATGATAGATGCAAGCAGCGCAAGGTGCTTAGCTCCAGCAAGGCTTTATTGCTCATCGCTGCAATATCTATGCAACGGTACGCCGGCTGCCCATTGCTCTTGAAGCTACTTTGCTTGTTTCTTTTTCCTTGTCCTCTCGCAGTTTGCGGAGATTTCTCGTAAGGAAGTGTGAAATTTTTGCCTTTGATAATCTCGCTTTTGCTGAGAATTTCAAAGCGCTCAATAAGCGGGTTCGCTATAAAATTACTTATGATCTCTGTAATTTTTCTTTTCTGGCTGGCTGGTGTTTTTTTAACATGCGAGGTCTTAGCAAACAAAGATTCTTCGGCAAAGCCCTCTGTAAAACGAAAGCCATAGAGTTTCGCAGCATATACTTCTGCATGCCCTGCCTTATTTCCCAGCAAGTCTTTCATGGCATCTTGCAAGGAGCTAGCAATGGTATCGGTCACACCCGGTTTATACGAGACTTCCCCATAATAATCACACTTTAAGCTCTGTAGCAGTTTTAGCGGAAAAGTTTGTTCAACATTGTTCAGCCATGTGCTCTTCAAAGCGCTTAAAAAAACTTTCTCGGTAGGCGCATCAACAATGATTTCATTAATAATACTTTCTAAAGTTTTCTTTGTGTACAGGCCCTTTATGATATACACATGAGCTCTGCGAATAGAGAGCTGTTCCTTGTGTTTTATGCTTTTTGCGGAGTTTGCCTCGCTTATGTTTTTCGATAGCTTCATTCCAAAGGAATCTAACTCCGCTCTTTTGGCGCAGCTAATAATCCGATACATCGGGAGAGATGGCCTATCCACAATAACAAGTTACAAAGATCATATGCTTGGGCTTTAGCTTCATCAGGCTACAAGGCTTGTTTCACAGGAAAAAAGTATGTAGCAGCTTCAGTAGAATTTTCGAAATTGAAAATGAGATTCAGCTTAGCTGCCCGTTACAGTGAAGCCACTTGTTTTATCGGAGGCTGTATCTTGAAGATTCAAAAAATGATTCATTTTTTTTGATGGCATAGTTGTGCTAACCTTGCCAGCAATAATTCTTGCTGGCACACCTACCGCCGTAGCATATGGCGGCACCGAGAAAAGCACCACACTTCCCGCTCCTATTTTCGAATATTTACCTATTTCTATGTTGCCCAGTATCTTCGCGCCAGCACCAATAAGCACGCCTCTACGTACTTTGGGATGACGATCGCCACCTTCTTTGCCCGTGCCACCAAGTGTGACATCTTGAAGAATCGAAACATCGCTTTCTATCACGGCTGTCTCACCAATGACAACGCTATCGCCGTGATCAATAAACACTCCGCCCATAATACTCGCCCTCGGATGAATGTCCACGCTAAGTTTTCGGCAACACAGGCTTTGAATATACGCCGCTAAGGGAGCATCTCCTTCATAGAGCAGCGCATTCGTAATTCGATACAGACAGAGTGCATGAAAGCCTTTATAATATAAAATTACGCTAAGCTTGTTAGGACATGCAGCATCTCTTTCTATTACGGCCTGCATGTCCTCTTCTACCGTAGACGAAACCTTCTCTTGGTTTAAAATATCGCTAAAAACCTCAACTATTTCCAAGCGATGATACTTCTTAATCTCAAGTATATCGCATAATATTTCAGCCAAGGCTACATGTAGTGAATCTTTTTCTAAGATACTCTTCGTATAAAAATCGCTGAGAACGTAGGCCTTTCCATGCCTCTTTTTCAAAGCTAGTTTTTTCAACAAGACTTTCGCTTCTTCTTGAATGATATTCCAATTGCTCATAGCAGCATCCAGTAGAAATTAATATGCTAATTATATTTGTAGCCTTATATCCATAACAAGAGCTACAATACCTAGTATACCATAGTAAATACGTAGTATGCCATAGTAAATAAAAGTAAGACTGCAGATTACATGCTCTTTCTAGCAAAGATAGAATAAACAAGCTTGGCTATGTTTATAGATACGCTGTACAAGATGCCGCCATACTAAAAATTAAAAATAGAGCCTTAAAAAATTTAGATACGCATATCTTAGCAAAGATAATTTGGAGATGATCGGGGTCGAACCGACGACTTCAACGCTGCCAGCGTTGCGCTCTGCCAACTGAGCTACATCCCCATGTAAGGTATCTAAAACGATATTACCGCAACTCGTGGAAAATTGATGCCACTTTTAGCAAAGTAGCTTTGAACAGTATTTTTGAACAGTATTATACCTAATCTCTACTCTAACTTCTGTTCTGCCTGAAAAACAAGCTGCTATTCTAGTTTCCTATTTAATTTTGCTTTTCGTTTTCCAGTTTTTTTTAAAACTCTAACCCAAACAGGCTCAGGCTCAAGCTCAAGCTCAGACTCTCCTTAAAACTTTATCAGCTAATAATTTTTATCAAGAATTTTAATGGTTTTTAACAGCTTTATGCCTTAATTCTGATATCTTGAAAAATATTGTACCATGGGAATGATGGAGAAAGCATGTAAATTTAGTTTGTTATTACTCTCTCTAAAAATATTTCTACTATCGCCAGTGTAGGAGAAAGCTGCTAAAAAACGAAAACATCCTATATAATAAACAAAGAAACTAAAAGCAAACAAAGAACGCTGAAGCTTTATAGCAGAGGAGCTGGTAAATTTTATGGCAACGTATAGATCACGAGTTAGCACGCATGGCAGGAATATGGCAGGCGCTAGAGCCCTTTGGCGGGCTACCGGTGTCAAAGAGGAAGATTTCGGCAAACCTATTATTGCCGTAGCAAATTCTTTCACGCAGTTTGTGCCGGGGCATGTGCATCTAAAAGATATTGGGCAACTTGTCGTTTCTGAAATTGAAAAAAATGGGGCGCTGGCTAAAGAATTTAATACCATAGCCGTAGACGATGGCATAGCCATGGGACATAGCGGCATGCTCTACTCCTTGCCCTCTCGGGAGCTTATTGCCGATTCCGTAGAATATATGGTGTCCGCTCACACCGCCGATGCCCTCGTCTGTATTTCAAACTGCGATAAAATCACGCCGGGCATGCTTATCGCCGCCATGCGGCTTAACATTCCCTGCCTTTTTGTCTCTGGAGGGCCCATGGAGGCCGGGAAAATACGCATAGCCAGTGACGGTAGCGTAAAAGCCCTAGATTTAGTGGATGCTATGGTCATAGCCGCTGATGAAACAAAAAGCGATGCCGATGTCTTGCAATATGAGCGCTCGGCTTGCCCCACTTGTGGTTCTTGCTCGGGCATGTTCACGGCAAACTCCATGAACTGCCTAACCGAAGCCCTAGGCTTAGCTCTTCCCGGCAACGGTAGCATGTTAGCCACACATAGTCTGCGTAAACAGCTTTTCTTGGATGCTGCTAGAATTATTGTAAGCCTTACTAAACGCTATTATGAACAAGACGATGATTCTGTGCTGCCCAGAAATATTGCTAACAAAAAAGCCTTTGAAAATGCCATGACCTTAGATATAGCCATGGGTGGTTCTACAAACACTGTACTGCATCTGCTGGCGGCGGCACACGAGGGCGAAATTGATTTTTCACTACGCGATATTGATGCGCTCTCCCGCAAAACACCCACACTTTCAAAAGTAGCTCCATCTTCAGCCTATCACATGGAAGACGTGCATCGCGCTGGCGGGGTCATGGCTATTTTAGGCGAGCTTTTTAGAGCCCAGCTTCTTCACACAGATCTGCCAACCATTCACTCGCCCAGCATGAAAGCAGGCATACAAAAGTATGACATTCAATGCAGCCAAGATGAGACCATTAAGAAGTTTTATATGGCTGCCCCCGGCGGAGTGCCTACGCAAACAGCCTTCTCGCAATCTCGTTTTTACAGCAGCCTAGACCAAGACCGAAAGCAAGGCTGCATTCGCAACCTAGCCCATGCCTATAGCCCCGATGGCGGCTTAGTAGCGCTTTATGGCAATCTTGCCCCGCTTGGCTCTGTTATCAAAACCGCTGGCATCGCTAAAAACCTTTGGCATTTCACCGGGAAAGCTCATGTCTTTGAAAGCCAAGAGTCGGCAGTCGCCGGCATCTTAAGCAACAAAATACAAGCTGGCGAAGTCATCGTTATCCGCTACGAGGGGCCTTGCGGAGGTCCTGGCATGCAAGAAATGCTCTATCCTACAAGTTATCTGAAATCAAAAAAATTGGATACCAGCTCTGCCCTCATTACCGATGGGCGTTTTTCAGGAGGAACTTCTGGCCTTTCAATAGGGCATATTTCCCCAGAGGCTGCCCAAGGGGGCCTCATCGCCTTAATCGAAAACGGCGATAGCATAGAAATTGATATTCAAAGTCGCTCGATTCAATTACTAGTTAGCCATTCTGTACTCGAGGAACGAAAGAAAGCACAAGAGTCTCGGGCTGAACACGCCTATA
>JAUXHF010000229.1 GCA_030621685.1 Spirochaetota bacterium | reverse complement strand
AGCGTGGCCCTAGCAATCTAGCAAAGCCTAGCATCCACTTTCGCAGGGGGGCAAAGGTAGCGCGCGCGCTATTCCCCATCAAAGCCGGGATAGAGCTGACACCACTAAAGCAGGCGATGTTTAAAAACATAGCTTGTTTCTAATTATCCATGCAATCGTAAAGATATTTTTCGGAAAACCCCGCTTCAATAAGCGTGGCCCTAGCAAAGCCTAGCATCCACTTTCGCAGGGGGCGAAGGTAGCGCTGTTTCCCATCGAAGCCGGGATAGAACCTTTCTGCTAAGATGCCACTATGGCTATAGTTTTTTCTAAACTCCTTCCAAGAGCTATTCGAAAACCGTACCAGACCTACAGAAATATGTCTAATGTTTTCTTGGTAGGGCCTAAAAGAATCAAACAGGCCTAGCGCAAATTTCGAGAAATTTTGCTTGAATCCATCATCATAAATAAGCGGATCTAAGTGCATACCCACAGAAAAACCTTTGCCAGCAAGTTTTGTTAAAGCCTTTATCCGTGAGGCGATGGGCGGAGTTTTCTCTTCATAGCGGCTACGCTGCGCCTCGGAGGAAAGTGACATGGTAACACAGATGTTTTTCAAGGGCTTCAAATTAAAAAGCTCTTGGATGCTTAAAGACTTGCTTCGTAACTCTAAGCTACAGCTAGGATGCTTAGCAAAGAAATCCCAATACAAGGGCAGCTCTTTACTAAGTTTACTTAAAGCAAGACTATCCGAAAACTCTCCGCTATGGAAAACCGCCTCTGTATTTTCTTTATCGCAGGCATGAACCTGCTCTTTCATAGCCGCTAGAATATCTTCATGATTCATGAACAAAACTATGTCGGGAGAACGAAAATAACCCTGAAGATAACAGTAGGAGCATTCATAAATACAGTTATAAGCATGGATAAAGTAAAAATGACGCCGCTTCCTTGCCAGTCCACTAGCATGAAAGCCATCGCCATCGCCACCAGCAGCCTTAGCATAACCAGCGTAGCCCAAAGGAGCTTCTTTTACCAGCTGGCCTTTTTTTTCGGCAAGAAATAAGGCCAGGTCATGGCGTTTAAGCAAATACTCTTTTGTTTGGCTTCCAAAAACATCTTGATAGTTTTCTAGATACTCAAGTTTCTCTGGCTTTGCGTGCAGGGCATTTAGGATGCTCTGCACGCGGGGATGATAGCGAAGGGATTCTTCAATATATATTTTTGAAAACAGCTTTTCGTACATGACAAGGGTTTTTGAATTTCAAAAAACATTTTTAGCGCCAGTTAGTAAATCCAGCAAATCTTTCATGGGCAAACTTTCCAAACTATGCAGCTTCTCTTTCCATTCTTGCTCTGTAGTGGCTCTTCCATGCAGTTTCAAACTAAATGATTCTAGGCTAGGATCAACTTTAAGTTCTATTTTTTTCTCTGCAAAAACATGTTTCAATGTTTCAAGCTCTTCATAAAAAACTCGCCAATGCGCTGCGCTGCAAGCTGTAAGCTCTCTAAAAAAAATGCTTTTTCTCTGCTTAGCTGTCTGTTTCATCGTTTTGGTATTGGAAGTCGGCATCGGCAAATAGTCTTTTCGCAGTGAATCTAAGAGAGCTTCAAAAACTTTCTTCAAGCTATGTTCTAGCGTTTTTTTCAAAACGCCTCGGCCCATGTTTTGCTTTGCTAGTATCCTCACAAAAATGCGCCGGCAATGCTCTCCAATGTTCCGTTTTTCACTATAACTAAAGCGAACATCTAAGCTATCAAGCTCTTTTATTAAATTTTCGCTGGCTTCATGCAGAATTTCCGCATGAATTTTCTCTCTTTCTGCTTGCTTTTGAATAGCCATGCTAGTTTTGGAAATCGCTTCAGAAATCGCTTCTTTACGCGCATATTTTTCTTAGGTATTTCATGCTACCCATTTTCATGCTACCCCTTTTTATGCTACCCCTTTTTATGCTACCCCTCTTTATTAGGGGCAGGGTTAATCGGAGGTATCTGAACCTAGGCGTTAAAAAAACTTGGAAGTTATCAGCTATAAGCGTAGCTCGCCATTCCCATAGACCACATATTTATAACTACATAAATCGGGCAAGCCCATTGGCCCACGAACATGAAGTTTTTGATTAGAGACACCAACTTCGCAGCCCATGTCAAAGCAAGAACCATCATGGAAACGTGGCGAGCAGTTTATCATGACACATGCAGTATCCACTTGCTGCTCGAAAACCGCTGCTTTCTCTAAACTTCTAGTAATAATGGCATCGGTATGCTGAGAGCCGTATTGATTAATCCAAGCAATCGCCTGCCCTAGGCTTTTCACTGTTTTCACGGCAAGAATGGTATCTAAATACTCCGTATGCCAATCTTCTTCCTTAGCAAGTTTCATGCCATGAAAACGGCTTGCGGTTGCAGGGCAGCCACGCAGCTCTACGCCGGCATTCACAAGAGCCTCAAGCAGTTTCCCATAGCCCAGAAAGTTTTCATGTATAAGTAAATTCTCGATGGCATTACAGACACTCGGCCGCTGTACTTTTGCGTTTATGGCTACGCTGATGGCCATTTCAATATCAGCCTCATCATCAATATAGAGGCTGCACAGCCCTTTATCATGAAAGATAATAGGTATTTTTGATTCCTGCTTAACAGCCTCTATAAGCGACATGCCACCACGAGGCACAACAAAGTCAATGTGGCTGTCTTGTTTTAACAGCTGGGCAACAAGGCTGCGTTGCTGGCGATTTATTAAGCAAATGCTACTTTGCGGGAATTTGCTTTTCAGAAGAGCCTTGCGAATAACTTTTCCGAAAGCTTGATTACTATGAAAGGCTTCTTTTCCGCCTCGCAAAATGGCTGCATTTCCGCTTTTTATGAACAAGGCAGCTATATCGATAACCACGCCCGGGCGAGATTCAAATATAATTAGCCCCACACCCAAAGGCACTTGTTTCTTCAGCAAACGAAGACCATTTTTAAGAGTCTTTCCCTCTAGTATTTTCGAAACAGGATCTTCTAAGCCAATAAGCGTTTTTACATATTCAGCCAAGCTTTCAATTCTTAAGCGGCTAAGCTTCAATCTATCCACCATAGCAGGAGAAAGCTCTGCTGCTGCGGCAATATCAACTTTGTTCGCTGCCATAATTTCTTCTTGCTGAAGTATAAGCTCATCAGCCAAGTGTTGTAGAAATTCATTTTTACTACGGGTACTCTGGCAAGCCAGCTTAGCCGAAGCACGTTTTGCTTCCTGGCATATTCTCAGCACGTAAGCAAGGTCATCTTCTTGCTTAGCCGAAGCTGCATGCCCTGCTGGCATGCTCACAGAGCTTGCTAATTTAGTTTCCAAAGTCGGATCGTAGCCATGTCGTTCTGTGAGCCAA
>JAUXHF010000127.1 GCA_030621685.1 Spirochaetota bacterium | reverse complement strand
TAAAGCCATAAACATCCTTGTGAACATGAATATGCCTAAAGATATAACTAAATATTCCATGCTTATATCTACGCCCTTACAAAAGTTCTAAAAAATTTACGCTGGGCGAAAGTACCAGTACCGCCGCAGCAGGCAAGATACATATATCTTTGCTTCAGATAATTAACAATAATGCTTGCCGCCCCCAGTCTTACTAGCCAATCTAGCCAATCTAGCCAATTTTTAGCCGCTAAAATGAGTACCTCTAAAGCCATAAACATCCTTGTGAACATGAATATGCCTAAAGATATAACTAAATATTCCATGCTTGTATCTACGCTCTTAAAAAATTTCTTTGTACACAACAGTAAAGCCAAAATACTATAAAGAAATCCCCGCAAAAGACATAAAAGCAATAGCCATTAACCCTGTGATAATAAAAGCCAAAGCCAAACCACGCAAAGGAGCTGGAATATTGTTATATCGCAACTTCTCACGGATTCCGGCAAAAACAACTATTGCCAAAGCCCAACCTAGGCCCGAGCCCAGCCCGTATACAACGCTTTCGCCTAAGGCATAATCGCGCTCGACCATGAACAAAGAAGCACCTAGAATAGCACAGTTCACGGTAATAAGCGGCAAGAATATGCCCAAAGAAGCATATAGCGCTGGCACATATTTATCTAAAAACATTTCTAGGATTTGCACGATAGCAGCAATAACACCAATGTACGAAATAAAGCCTAAAAACGAAAGATCTACACTGGCTAAGGCGGGAATGCCCGTCCAGACTAAAGCTCCCTCTCGTAGCAAATAATTATAAATAATATTATTTGCTGGCACCGTAATGCCAAGCACGATAATTACCGCTAAACCAAGCCCCACAGCCGTTGAAACTCGCTTTGAAACAGCAATAAACGTACACATGCCTAGAAAAAAAGCAAGTGCCATATTCTCAACAAAAACAGCTTTTACAAAAATCGAAGCATATTCTTCCATATTTTAATCCTTTAAGCAAATACTACTCTATACTATCATTTATTCTGCTTCATTTTGATCCGGTTTTACCACACGAAGAATCCAAATAAGAATGCCTATCAGAAAAAAAGCTGATGGCGAAAGCAACATTAAGCCATTAGGCTGATACCAACCACCCTCGGAAACTAAAGGCAGCACTTGAAAGCCGAAAAGTTTGCCCGCCCCAAAAAGCTCGCGAACAAAACCAACCATCAAAAGAACGATGCCATAGCCAATGCCATTGCCAAGACCATCAAAAAAACTTCGTAGCGGCGAGTTTTGCATCGCATAGCCCTCAGCGCGTCCCATAATAATGCAGTTCGTGATAATTAAACCAACAAACACAGAAAGCTGCTTGCTAATATCAAAAAGATAGGCCTTCAAAACTTGGTCGGTAACCACCACTAACGAGCTAATCACCGCCATCTGTACTATTATTCTAATCGCCGATGGAATTTGAGAACGTATCAGACTAATAAGTACATTAGAACAACAAAGCACAACAATAACCGCAATTGACATGACAAAGGATGTTTTCAAATTTGTCGTTACCGCTAAAGCCGAACAAATCCCTAATATCTGTAAAGCTATCGGATTGTTATCTAATATGGGTAAAAATAAATTCTTTTTCCAAATTCTTCTCTCCCCTTTTCCCAGCCTTTTTTTTTCTTCAGCGCTTATATTTAAAGCTGCACTTTGCTCTACGTTCACTTATCTTATCCTTCTTTATTATTATTATTATCTATACACTCGTTTCGATAAACCTCATGCGGAAAATTTAAGCCAGCTTCAGCTGCGGAAATTTTTCTCTATGTACTTAGCAAAACCTAATTCGCCAAGCCAAAACTTAATCATGTTATCTACGCCTCTAGCGGTTAGTGTAGCACCAGAAATTCCATCAATAGCGTTCGCTCCGGGAGCTGCTGCTCCTTTAATTACGGAAATAGCTATATTCCCTTGGTCATCATAAGCAGATTTTCCTTTCCATAAGGATTTCCATTTGGGGTTATCCACCTCGCCGCCAAGCCCGGCAGTCTCGCCATGTTCAAAAAAGGTAATGCCTAAAATAGTTTTTCCATCTCCTTCTAGGGCTAAAAAACCATGCAAGGTCGACCATAAACCATAGCCACGAATAGGCAAAATAACAGCCTGAATATCGCCGGCATCTCCAAGAACTTCGTAGATAAGCGAAACATGCTCTCGCCTCTTAATAGAAGCGATGTCTTGAGACCTGCTTAATTTCATACTTAATTCCGGGTCTCTTGAGGCAGAGCGCTCATCGTAATTTTCAAAATCAAAATCGCTTAGAATTTCCCCACTATCAAGATCTACCGCCCTTGGAACAATTTGAGTAAATATCTCACGCAGGCTTTCCACTGTCATAGCCACACCTTCCGATAAACCAGAGACTGTGGCAATATTTCGTTGTTTGTCAAAAAGCTTATTGACATCTTGAGCCTCTGCTAAAGCTACCGCCGCTATGGAAACAAAAAGCGAGCAAGCGATACTCAGCACAAAAGCTGTAACGAGAATTCTTCTAGGAGATTCTTTTCCGGCCATATCCGCGCATCCTTTTTTTTATATTACTTTCCATAACATAGTGATCAATAACAGGCGCCAAAACATTCATAAACAAAATAGCCAGCATCATGCCCTCTGGGTAGGCGGGGTTCACCACGCGAATAAGCACCACTAATATCCCGATGAGAATTCCATATATATACTTGCCCACTTCAGTCATAGCCGAGGAAACAGGATCGGTTGCCATATAAACTAATCCGAAAGCATAGCCGCCTAGCACAAAGTGCCATAGCGGAGACATTTCATACATAAGGTTATCGGAAAAAGATTGAAGACCATTAAAAGCCGAAGCCATGAGCAACATGCCAATAAACACCGAAAACATGACTCGCCAAGAACCCAGCCCTAAGGCTATAAGCATGAAAGCCCCCAGCAGGCAGGCCAAGGTGGAAACCTCGCCGATGGAACCCGGAATGAAGCCAACAAAAGCATTTTGTAGGGTATAGCCCTGCTCAATCAGGCCGCCAGCACCATGAACTCCGTTTAGCGCCGCTATGCCTAGTGGCGTAGCCTTTGTGATGCCATCGGCGGCTACCCAAATGGCATCGCCAGACATTTCTGCCGGGTAGGCAAAGAATATAAAGGCCCTCGCCGTAAGAGCGGGGTTTAAAAAGTTAAATCCTACGCCTCCAAATATCTCTTTACCAATAACGACACCAAAAACTGTGGCTAAAGCTACTTGCCAAAGCGGCACGGTAGGTGGCATAATCATAGGAATAAGAAAAGAGGTCACCAAAAAACCCTCGGTAACCTCATGGCGGCGCATGAAGGCAATAATTACCTCGCATAGGCCTCCGGCGGCAACTGTCACCAAAAATATTGGTATAAAATATAAAAGCCCGTAGAGAAAGTTAGCAAGAACCGTGTTTTTAGCAAACTCAATGCCCATGCCAGCCAATACATCTATGCGCCAGCCACTTAGCAGCAGGCCGGCTTCCGCCGTAGCAAGGTTTGCCTGAAGACCAATATTATACAAGCCTACAGCCAGCGGGAACACTAAGGCTATCACCACGGCTATCATCATGCGTTTTTGGTCAAGACCATCACGAACATGGCAAAGCCCTTTCGTTACCGTAGCTGGCGTAAAAGCAATGGTATCTACCATTTCGTAAAGCGGATAGAAACGCTGGTATTTCCCACCTTTATGGAAAAGCGGCTCCACTTTCGAATCGAGGAAATCTCTAAGTTTTTTCATACGGGTATCTTTAAATACTATTCATGCAGGCTTATAATGCTTGGCTTATCTAGATTAAATTAAATGCTTAGCTTATCTGGGTTAAATTAAATGCTTAGCTTACCCGGATTAAATTATAAACTAAGCAAAAAAATGAGTCTACATAGAGACAAACATCCGCTCTTGATGCTTTACGAAGTTCACTCATTAGCCAATTTCAGCTTCAATTTTCAAAAGCAGTTTTGAAAGAGCTCCTGATATATCATTTTTTCCGGGGCAAGCAAACGTACAAAGCGCTAAATCATCTTCATCAAGTTCTAAGGCTCCTAGTTTCACTGCCAGTTCAGTGTCTTTTGAAAGCAGGGAACGCACAAGTGGCGTAGCCAGCATATCTAAGGGCAACACTTGCTCGTAAGATCCAATAGGAACAATATCTCTTCTAGAGCCATGCTGAGAGCTGCCAAAAGCAAAAATTTTCTTTTTGCCAAATATTTTCGAGGCAAAAACTGGTTTCACTGAAAAACTTTCGAAGCCCGGTGCTAAAAAACCATGAAAATGCCTTGCTCTATCTTCAGCAATAACCGAAATGCTATCATCGAAAGGACCTAAGTAATCTAAAGCTCCCGTAGCCTTATGCCCCCCAAATACCGAGCCAGAGATAACCCGTGACTCTCCTTCTACAAGTTCATCTTTAAGCAATTCTGTTAAACAAGCCCCCGCTGTTGTTTGCAAAATACGAGGATGTTTCACCATGGGACCCGCAAGACTAACGTAACGCTGATTGAAAATTTCCCCATCTGCGAAAAGCCTGCCTATAGCTATGACATTCTGCCAAGCAACATGCCAAACCTTCTTTTTTACATCGGTAACCGGGTCGATATAATGGATATGCGTTCCCGCAAGACCCGCTGGATGTTTTCCCTCAAAAACATGTTGAATAACTCGAACATTCGGAGAATGGGGAATATCGGCCTTCGCTGCCCTGCACACATGTACGTAGCCTTTTGTGAGCTTGCTTAGCAAGGTAAGACCTAGGCTAAAGGCTTCAGCATTTGTCCGATTAATGATGAAGGCAGGATCTAAGGCTAGCGGCCGAGTATCCATAGCTGTAACAAAAATTGAACTTGGTGAGAGTGAAGGATTGGCTAGCTTGTTAAAGGGACGCTCTTTAATCACACTCCACAAGCCTGTTTTTAGCAGATTTTCTTGAACGGCGGCCCTTGGCAAGGCATTTATTTCTGCAGAAGAGAATTTTTGAAAACTTTTTGCTTTTTGAAGACCATCTAATTCAATGGAAATCGAAAGAATTTTACGTTTTTCACCTCGTTCTATGGCCTTAACAAGACCAGAAACAGGCGATGTGAATTGTATATTATAAACCTTGTCTTCAAACAAAGTATCGCCAGACTGCAGAATATCACCCTCTTTCACCAACAGCCGAGGCTTCAGCCCTTTGTATGCAAAAGGCAAAACAGCTACACTTTTAACTGCTACGGCTTTAGATGTATCTATAGCTAACACAGGTGAGCCTTTTATAGGCAGGTCTAAACCTTTTCTTATTTTATATACAGCCATTACTTAAACGCACATAAATATTATACCAATATTCGCAGATAAGTCAAGAAAGAAGCTAAAAAGACAAAGAAAAGAAAGACAAAGAAAAGATAAAAAATACGAGCCTCTTCTTGAAGAGCGTGCAAAGAAAAACAGGCAAAAACCACCTTAACCAACAAATGCATCAAAGGTATTTTGGATTTTGCATAATATTAATGTTTTTTTTAGAAATTTTTCAAAAAAGTATATAACTTTTGTTTTTTTGAAGTAAGATTAGCTATGTATCAATTGATACTCAATTGAATGTCTTCCAGCTATACCAGCTATACCTGCTATACTTAGGAAGATTATAATAACTGTATTTTTGTTATAACATTAATTTTGTTATGACATAACCACGTTCCCGATAACGTGTCAGCAAGGAAAAGGTGCTTTTGGGAAATTTATATTTTTCCAAAACACCACGATGAGGTACAACACGATATGGATATACAAACATTTGGTGGCGAATTCAAAGTTATTGAAAGCGTTGTAAAGAAAGTAAAAAACAAAAAGGTCATACGAGACGTTGGCGATGATGCTGCCGTTATTGATGTAGGAAATAACAAAACATACCAATTAGTTTCAAGTGAGATGTACACAGATGGCAACCATTTTTCTCTGCGCTATTTCACGCCTTTAGATATAGGGGCGAAGGTGGCCGAAGCTACTTTTTCTGATATTGGAGCTATGGGAGGAAAGCCAAAATACTTTTTCTTATGCTATTCTATAAAAAAGA
>JAUXHF010000226.1 GCA_030621685.1 Spirochaetota bacterium | reverse complement strand
GAGGCCTAGCTTTTTTTCGTTAAATGTTTTTTTCGTGCTGGCAAACAAGGCTTTCAAATCAGGCTGTAAGCCGCTTTCTAAAGCAGAAGCGTAGCCTTGAACGAATAGAGATTTAAAATAATCGTTTTTAGCGATAGGCGTTGCTGTGGCCATCGTTCCGAGGAAGCCGTCCAGCTGAAGCCGCATAATTTCGGTGTCGCGGTTCTGTAATTCTTTATTGTGAGTAGCTTGCTGCTGTTCTAGAGACGCTCTTACTTCTGCTAGCTTATTTTCCTGCGCCTGCTGGTTTTGCTCTAGCGCATATGTCTGCCGCTGATGATCATCCATCGCTTGCAGTTTCTCGTATTCGGCTATTGTCTGCTCTCGGTATTTGGGCAGATAGTCCTGCTCAAATACCGCTGCCGCTTCCTTTTGATAATTTGCTAATAGCTCATTTTCTCGTGTAGCTTTACCGGCCTCCCATTGTTTTTGAGTCTGCTCAAAGGCTTGTGTTTTAATATTCAGAGCATCAAAGCCTTTTCCTGAAGCTAAGCTCTTCTGCATTTCAGCATAGCTAACCTCTACGTCTTCGCCGTTCACGGTAAACGTCATGGGTTCCTTGGTTGCCGGCGGCGCGGCATTATTAGCCGTCTCTGCTTCAGAAGAGACTGTATCAACACTCTCGTTATTTTCTACTGCGCTTACTAGCTCTTCGGCGGGGTTAGCGTCTTCTGCTATTTCTTGTTCTTCCATATTCTTATCCTTGTCCTTCGGGGATTATTTGAGGTTGCTGCCCGTCCAGCGGGCTTTTCGGCAGCGGCACTCCCGCTATATTTTGTTCTTGTAACTCTTCTTGCTCTGCTTGGGCTACTGGGCTGGCTGGAGCAGGGCCGCCCGGTGCTAGTTGCTGTTCTTCGCCCGGAGCTTCTGCTGGTGGTGGGGCTTCAGGGGGAGCTTCAGGTGCTGGCATCGCTTCAGGATGAAGCGGAATGCCTAAGGCAGTAAGCAGAGCAAGGCTCTCTTGGCTATCCTCTTTCCATTTTTCCATTCTTGCTAGAATTAATTGCTGGATGAAGTCTATTTTTTCAGCGCTAAGATCCTGATTGTTAAGCAGGGCCTGCGCCGATTTTATAAACGCTAAATGGTTTTGTAGAGACACAATGCGCGGCTCCTCGCCTTTGAGCAAAGCCTCTTTTTCTTTTCGCAGGGCTTCAATCAGCGATGTATGCTCTTCGTTAATCGCCTCGAGGCGTCCTGTGTTGAGGAAGTCTACATATTGATTAGGCGTAACAGAGCCAGCCTCAAACAGCTTATCGGCCACTTGCGATCGTCCCTGCACGGTGCTTTTCAGAGGCGAGACAAGCTCCACTGTTACCTCGTATTCATCGGCAAAACTATCCGCTGCAATATTTGTACTGGATATCCCGTTTTGTCCGATGATGGCAATTTTCCTCGAGCCCGATAAGTTTTTTTTCATCACAGCCAGCAGTGCCTCGCCGGCCATTTTATAGGTTTCCCGAAAACTCTGCTGATAACCGAAAGCCAATTGAATAGCCATAGAGCTAATCAGCGCTAAGGCTTGCCCCGATTGGTTAGGCGAGGCATGGCCGCGTATTACTTCGTTAATCCCACTATTCCTTTGTAGTGCTTCAACGAGCTTGTCCATCGCCGTATATAACTCCGAATTGCTTTTATTTAAAGTCAGTGTTTTGGGAACATCCTCGGGCGAGCCCGGCTCGTATTCTATCATCGTAACGCCGTTAAGCAGTTTCTGCACATCAACCTTACTGCCCTTAGCAGAGACTATAGCGTTCAGTCCGAAGCGCGCGTTGTTATTAATAATAGCCGAGGCAATATTGTTTTTCGCTGTCTCAATCTCAATGAGGTCAAAGGCTACCGTGTTGCCTAAGCTCGTGTTCTCAATATTCTGATGCGCCGAGCGGATAATCTTGGCCCCGCTTAGCGTGGCATCCTCTAGTATTTTTCCTTTAATGAAAGTAACTCTCCGCCCCTCCGGGTACTCGGCTATGGGGCTATGATACAAGGTGTAAATATCTATTTTATTCGATACAAACTCACCGCTATTACTACCATCAAAGTTGATGCCCGTGTAATCAGAGCATAGCCGCTGGTGATCATCCCGCGTTAGCTTATAATCTCCTGCCAGCAATTCAAAGTTTACGATGTCTCTAATGATATGCCACTTCATCCCTTGCGGTTCTTGATAAACATCACGGATAACATTGAAGGGCGATTTGGCTTTGAAAACTAAATCGCCTTGCCGTATGTATCGAGGTGTTTTTTCTTTGCTTTTTTTTGTACCTTCAGGCGCTTCTTCAGGCTCTTCCTCAGGCGCTTCTTCAGCCACGGTAAGGCCAGCTTCTTTATCCCAATCAACAACAAGGTAGCCCTCGCCGAAAAGAAGCTCGTAGAGCTTCACATCGCGGATGGTTTTATTCAAAAACTTTTTGTTTTGATAGAACTCTAGAACTTGCTTAGCCGGCTCAGCGTCATCCAATGTCTCGCTATCGGAGTTAACCGGCACGGCATCAACTTTCGGCGCGTCTTTCGTGATAAGGTTGTGAAGGTGAGTGATGATGTTCCCGAAATCGTTTATCCGCAGCTTCAAAAGGCTTGTCTGATGCTCTTCGTTTTCAAGGCGCTGTAGCTGCCCCTTGCTGTTTTGTCCACTCTGATAGGTTTTGTAAACAAGCTTCCACAGCCCAGCAAAACCTGTTTCTTCAATGGCAGCGTAGTAACTGCCTACTAAGGCTTCAAGTTTCCTAAGGAGAGGTTCCCAGTCTTGTATGGAAGCGAAATACTGTATATCGCTCTCTGTGTTTTTACCTGCTACAATCAAAATCTGCTGTTACTAAGTTTGCGTAGGCGGTCATCCATGTCGGATAGCTGCCTATCAACCTCTTTAAGCCGGGCTTCGCTGATGCTTTCTTTTTTATACATAAAGTAATGTAAGCCCAGTAGCAGGGTAGCCACGCCGCTTAAGATGAGCAATCCCCATCTATCTTGATGGAGGCCGTACAGGACTAAGCCGCAAGCCTCCACGATGATAAACAGGACAATATATATAGATGGTTTTTCTTTCATAGGTTCTCCGCCCAACTGCTTTTTTTTGTTTCTCCCGATGAGGTAAAAAACTCGGTTGAATATTGCTTAAGCATTTTTTCGGCGGGCAGCATTCTTCGTCGGCAGAGCAAAGAGGCAAGGCTGTCGGGGGCATCATCGCGCTCTGCGTTTTCGCTATACTCTCTTATTTGCGAGAGGTACTCTTCGCCAGTCTCTTTATAAAAATATATGCTGGGCCAAGCGTTGTAGAGCTGCGTGCTTATTTTTCTATGCTTGTTCATTTTCTCGTGGTAGCCCCAAGCTGATATCCCGGCTTTGCGCATATCT
>JAUXHF010000362.1 GCA_030621685.1 Spirochaetota bacterium | reverse complement strand
GATAGGCTTTTTTTTATAGCCGGCAAATCATTTTCTTGAAGAAGTTTCTTAAGCCTTTGAAGCGGCACAGCGCTGGCAACTTTCTGCATGGCTTTTTGTTTTCTCGTTACTTACGTATATCTTTACGTTAAACGCCTAAATTAGTAAAAAATAAGTTAGTAAAAATATTTTTGCCCAAAAATCTATCAGGCATTATTACTCCCAGTTAAAGCATCAAGGAAAATAATGCTTAAGATAGCAACCCTTGAATAAACTTTTTAAGCTTTTTGTTTAGCTCTACTTGAGATTTTTCCTAGGAAGGGAACAGTAACGGCTGTTTATTCTGAATATTTAAATTTTTCTTTTCTAATGCTTTCAAAGTAAATTTTTGTTTTATTACACCATTATTTTTTAACCTATCTCTTATCATGGCGTAGTAATCATTATGTATTTCGCAGCTGATAAAGTTTCGTTTAAGTTCTTTACATAAAACAATCTCTCCCCCACTACCGCCAAATAAAATAAAACAATCATCGTTCTTTTTCGTGCAAGATTTAATAAGCATTTCCACAAGCGGCAATGGAATTTGACAGGAATGGAAAGTCTTATCTTTGCTAACATTTTTCACTAAGTTAAAATAAAACCAGCTATACGGAGTTCTGCCTTTATGCCCAGCAGCTATTCTGGCTTTAATTCTACGATCATCTAAGTTTTGATAGGGAACCGCAATATTGTCTTTATAAAAAGTGTTATTTTTAGATTTTGTTACATGCAAAATACTCCTATGAGCTGTTGTAAATCGCCTAGGACTATGCCCGACATTTGTATTATAAACCCAAACATAATCTTGGACATTGTATGCATTATCATCAAGATATTTCACTCGCAAATATGCATTTTGCTTAGGGTAGTTGATCATAAACAAACTCCCCATAGGCTTTAAAGCTCTTATGCTTTGTTTAGCTAGCTCGATATACCAGTCAATATAATCATTCCATTTTTGCGTATAATTTCTCCCTGAATAATTAATGCCAACATTGTAATCTGGATCCCCATATATCATATCTAGAGAATTTTCTGGAAGTCTTTTCAGCAAAGTTATAACATCTCTGTTAAATACTTTATTTCTATATTCATCTAAGACTTTCATCATTTAGGGATAAGCACATATTCTTTAGATTTTTGAAGGCTAATAGAAGCCATGTCATTATTATTACTAAAGGTATATTTATAAAATCTTAGTATTGAATCTTCGTCTGTTGTTTTTCTCAGTAAATAACAGCATGCTATTTCATTAATTTTTAGCTTGTTTGTTTTTTGTAGGTTATAG